>NZ_JBFRKQ010000055.1:0-51069 GCF_041469505.1 Vibrio sp. 10N.286.49.E11 | reverse complement strand
AGTGTCGTCTACTCGACAAAAATGAGTTTAGTGGTTAGTGTATGATTGTGTGAACAGGTGAAATCGAACCACGATTTTGTCAGACTGAGTATGAACCAGTACATATAAAGTTAGATAAAAATATAGTAGAGACCACCAATTTTGGGTGATCTAATTTTTTTCATTTAGCACCTGAACTCTTACAGAAAAATTAGATCTACACGTAAAAGTTAGATAAATGGCTTCTAGCCCTCGTTGTGTAAGGGGTTTCTAACTTTTAAGTCTAACTTTAAGTTAAGTGTGCTTTTTTTGTATAACAAACAGAGCTCAACGAATTAATACAATAAATCGAATAAAGGAAAGTAAAGTGGCTGAATTTAAATACAAAGATCTTTCTCAAGAAGAACAAGATAAGCTGGATGCAGCAACCTTTCGTCGCCTGCTAGCACACCTAGATAACAATAAAGATGTGCAGAACATCGATCTGATGATCTTGGCTGGCTTCTGCCGAAACTGTTTCAGTAAATGGTACAAAGCGGAAGCAGAGCAACAAGGCTTAGACTTGGATATCGATGACGCTCGTGAGCGCGTATATGGCATGACTTACGATGAGTGGAAACAAAACCATCAGCCAAAAGCGACGCCTGAACAACTAGCGGCATTTGAAGCGAAGCAGAAGCCAGAGTAATTTGTTCTCGTTGGTGGTTGATTAATAGAATGAATAAACAAAAAGAGCCCATCAAGGCTCTTTTTAGTTTGGAGTCGGTGCTTGCTCTGTATTTAAGCCAACTCACCCGTTTGCGAGAAAGCTTCTAACTTCGCCGCGTACGGCTGTAGGTCACCGATATTCAGATTTACCCACTCGTCATTGAAGTAAGTGTCTAGGTAACGTTCACCGCTATCACATAGCAAAGTCACGATAGAACCTTTTTCTCCACGAGCTTTCATTTCACTGGCTAGCTGAAGCACACCGTACATGTTAGTACCGGTTGATGCGCCAACCTTGCGACCAAGAATGTCAGATAACCAATGTGTCGTTGCGATACTTGCTGCGTCTGGGATTTTACGCATTTCGTCAACCACACCAGGAATGAAGCTTGGTTCTGCTCGTGGGCGACCAATGCCTTCAATCTTGCTGAATGTACTACATTTCACGTTCGCATTGCCTGTTTGGAAGTATTCGTGGAATACAGAGTTCTCAGGGTCCACAACACAAAGCTTAGTTTCATGTTGTTGGTAGCGAATGAAACGGCCAATCGTCGCTGAAGTACCGCCAGTACCTGGGCTCATTACTACCCAAGCCGGAACTGGGTGATCTTCCATCTGCATTTGATTGAAAATCGAGTTCGCGATGTTGTTGTTACCACGCCAGTCGGTTGCGCGCTCAGCGTAAGTAAATTGATCCATGTAGTGACCATTCAATTCTTCTGCTAAACGGCGAGACTCATCGTAAATTTCATCTGAGCGGTCCACAAGATGCGCTTGGCCGCCGTAGAATTCAATTTGCTCGATCTTTTTCTTCGCTGTGCATTTTGGCATTACCGCGATAAATGGAAGGCCAAGTAGGCGAGCGAAGTAAGCTTCAGACACCGCAGTACTGCCCGATGAAGATTCAATGATCGTGGTTTCTGGGCCAACCCAACCGTTACAGATAGCGTATAAGAAGAGAGAACGCGCTAAGCGGTGCTTCAAAGAGCCCGTTGGGTGTGTGCTTTCATCTTTAAGGTAAACATCAATGCCTTCGATACTTGGTAGATCGAGCTTGATAAGGTGCGTATCCGCTGAGCGTTGGTAGTCCGCTTCAATTTTACGAATCGCGTTGTTAATCCATTGATGGTCAGTGCACATAAACGTTCTCCTGATCGAGTGTAGGAATTCTTTGTAATTGGTATGGTTCTAATTTATCTATAATCGGAGAGAAAAACTTTGCCATATTTGCTTTGTTTTGCTTAAATTGTAGAAAATTATTCTCTTTAAATGCGATTTGGTGAAAGTGTGATAGATGCCGTAGATAAAAAAATATTAGGGTTACTGCAAGAAGACAGCACCCTGTCATTGAACGATATTTCTGAAGCGGTCAATCTCACTACAACGCCTTGTTGGAAAAGGCTTAAGCGCCTCGAAGAGAACGGTATTATTGAGAAAAGGGTCGCGTTATTGAACCCGGAAAAACTGGATCTTTCCTTTACTGCGTTCGTATTGGTGAAAACCAGTGATCATTCTCATGAGTGGTATGGTCGTTTTGTGAATACTGTGTCGGAATTTCCAGAAGTGATGGAGTTCTATCGCATGGCTGGCGAATATGATTATATGATGAAGGTTCAGGTTAAAGACATGAAGTGCTTTGATGATTTCTATAAGCGCTTGGTGAATAGCATTGATGGTATCTCTAATGTGACCTCGACGTTTGCGATGGAACCATTGAAGTACACGACAGCATTGCCGCTTTAAGCTGCGCCTAGTAATAGATTAACTATCGCTTTAGTTTAACTATCTTCTCAGTTTAGATCTCGTCTCTGCGATAAAGAAAAGGATTATTCATGTTTGCAAAAGTATCTACCGCTATCCAGCTGGTACTGGCGGTCGCCATTTTTTACTTGGGTTACACCATCTACTCATTGACTAATAAAGTCGGTGAAATCGTTGATACTTACCCGCAAGTTATCGAAGACATATCGGGCCTCACCAAAGGGCTCAAAGTAGAAGAGCTATTAGCGCTTGCAGAACATGTCAGCGATCTTGCTCCTCAGGTGTTAAACACTGTCGAAGAAGTTAGAAAGACGATCGATGATGTGAATCAAACCGTAGCCTCGGTCGACAACAAAATCCCTGCGATATTAGATGAAGTGAAAAATGTTCGAACGGAAGTCGAGCAGGTAAGAACCGATGTTATTCCACCAACATTAACTGAATTAAAGAGATACCGCGTAGACGTAATGCCACCAATGCTCGCTGAAAGTAAGTCTTACCGCGAACAGACTATTCCTGTCATCGTCACGGAATCTGAAATGCTACGAGCGGAAGTCCCAGGTATTTTGGCACAAGCTAATTTGTTAGCTGATAAGAGTAAGGAACTCGCTCAGGGAGCCGCTGAGGGCGCGGTGAAAGGCGTAGTGTTATCGCCATTTAACCTTCTACGAGACGCAGGTGATGGCATTAAAACGCGAGTTCAAGGCGAGTTTGAGCCAACGTTAGAAGTTGAGTAGGTTTTATTGATTTTTGCGTGACGAGTTTTCTTAAGCGTCATTAAAGAAAGAGGCTAGGTATTAAACCTAGCCTCTTTTTGTTTGTGCGTATTTGGGGCTTGTAAGAAGCGTTTATCCGCTATTTATTTGAGTGCTATTTAGTAAAACGCATCACACCTTCTTGTACTGCTGTCGCTACCAGCTCACCTTTCTGGTTGAAGATCTCGCCGCGCACTAGGCCGCGAGTGTTCGCTGCCGTTGGGCTTTCAATCGCATAAAGCAGCCATTCGTCCATTTTGAATGGGCGATGGAACCAGATTGAGTGGTCAATCGTCGCCACTTGAAAATTTGGCGTCATGATAGAGACTTCATGTGGGTGAAGCGCCGTCACTAAGAATCCCCAATCCGATGCGTAGGCAAGCAGGTATTGGTGGATCAAGTGGTTGTCTGGCATCGCGCCATTCGCTCTTACCCAAAGGTATTGTTTCGCTTCCGTCTTCTTAGGTTTCAGTGGGTTTACCACCGTCACCGGACGCATCTCAATCGGCTTTTCGCCACAGAAGGTTTTGCGCAGTTTCTCTGGTAAGAATTCCGCAATGTGGCTCGCTAATTCAGTTTCTGAGGCAAAGTTCTCTGGTCCCGGAATATCAGGCATTGAAATCTGGTGCTCAAACCCTGGCGCATCGCCATGATAAGAAGCAGTGAGATAGAAAATAGGGCGGCCATTTTGAATCGCTTTTACACGGCGTGTGCTAAAGCTGCGTCCATCTCGTAGGTTCTCAACATCGTAAATGATTGGCTTTTCAGGATCGCCGGGAAACAGAAAATAACTGTGGAACGAGTGAACACTACGGTCGTCTTGAACGGTATAACGAGCAGCAGAAAGCGCTTGTCCCAATACCTGACCGCCGTATACCTGTGGTAGGCCTAGGTTCTCACTTTGCCCACGGAACAGACCTTCTTCCAGTTTTTCTAGCTGAAGTAAACTTAGTAATTCTTGTAAAGGTTGACTCATCGCCAGCATTCCTCTTCGTAAAATGGGTGTCAGATTATGGTGTTAATCATTTAGCTTAGTCAGATATCTGTCAATAAATCATAGGGTTTCAAGACAGAATATGAAAGCTCTCTTATAATTGGTGAGTAGATTTGCCGAGTCCGGCAAACATGTTGAGAGAAATTGAATATGAAAAAGGCTCTAATTCTTATTACGTCTTTAGTATCGTTTGGCCTACTTGTTGGTTGCCAAGCAACATCAGAAACGAGCGCTTCTCAAGAAGTGGTTGCAGAGAACACTCAAGTGATTTCAGGAACAGTAAGCTACCGTGAAAGAATTGCATTGCCAGAGAATGCAGTGGTTACCGTTACGCTAGAAGATATCTCACTGGCTGATGCACCATCGACGGTTATCGCAACTCAAGAGTTCACCACAGACGGTAAGCAAGTACCGTTCGCATTCGAGCTGAGCTACGACAACGACAAAATTAAAGCTAACCACCGTTACAACATGCGCGCATCGATTCATGTTGACGGTAAACTGCGTTTCATAACGGACACGATTAAGTCAGTAATTACTGATGTAGAAAATACACAGCAAGCAGACCTACGTTTGGTTGGTGTTCGTTAATCAGAAATCGATGCCACTGTTAAGGCATCTTGATTGGCTTAACTTAGCCAGTTGAATTGACGATTAGTGGCAGCTCTAGGGCTGCCATTTGTATATTCTGAGTTTAACTTTTCCTGCATCACTCACCTCAACCCCTTCTTTAACCAAATGCTGCTTTTGTCTGTCGAACGAATCAGCCTTTAAAGATATTTCACCCTTGCTGTTTATCACTCGATACCAAGGCAGTTTGCTACCTTCTGGCAGGTTACCCAGCGCTTTACCAACATGGCGCGCATAGCCCGGAAATCCTGAAAAACGTGCTATGTCTCCATAAGTTGTTACTTTCCCATATGGAATTTGGTGAATCACAGCAAAGATTTGGCTTAAAAATTGGTCCATACTAAATGTTCCTAGTTCATAAATACCACGGATCGGTAGAAGGAGAGGGCTATGGTATTTACAACGTTTCAGTTCTTGATAACCACATTATTAGCGGTTGTCTGCGCGAGAGCAATCAGTTTAAGTGAGGGAGATATCCCGGTGCTTGCAATGGTAATTCCTGCTTTATGGATTTTACCGCAGGGGGGCATAGCAGGATTAGCTTTGCTTGTTTCCATGACCACTTATGGTCTAACCCTTCCTTTGCAGCCTATCACGCTGTCTGTCAGTGCGTGGGTACTATTCCCGTTATTGATGGTGGTCTTCTCAAGACGCAGTAGTTTGTCGGTCGTGATTATTTCCGGCTTGATTGTGACTACTTTGCAGGTCGGGATCATGGTGACACAATCAGCAGGCAAGCTTGAAGGTGTCCCGTGGGTTACCACACTTCAAACCTTATCAATCATCGTGATTTGGTGGGCGGCAAATCATCTTAAGCCTGCCAGCCGACACAGCTGGTGGTCATTAGGCTTAATACTTCCATTATGGATAGCCGATTTACCTTATGCCGCTTTGGTTGCCTTGTGTGTAACGGGCATCATGGCATCGATGGAAACGCTGACGCGCTTGAAAACCTTCCGCTGGAATAAACTACTGTGTTGGACACTGCCAACGGTCGGTTTTGCGGCTCTGGTGATTACTCCAAGCATCGAAGTACCGAGCCCAGTCTTTGTGGTGTGGTTGTGTCTATTAGGTACCGCGTGGATGACAGACTACATCATTCGCACAGAAGATAACGAAGACATCGATATCTAGTACTCCAGCAATCCAAACCTTCCAAATGCAGGTAAATGGTGAATTTACCTGCGATTTTCTAATGGTTTGAATAAAGGATAAGCACTTAGACCGCAATTGTTCAAAAATAGGGTGGAAGGGCTTGCAATGGTTGCTGTGATGCTTAATAATCCAATCACTCTTTGAGGCAAGCCTCTTAGAAAACGAATCTATGGGGGCCTGGTCCTCCCGCAACAATAGCTCGTGAACTCGGTCAGGCCTGGAAGGGAGCAGCCGCAGCGAGTGACTTGTGTGCCGGGATGTGGCTGGGTTCCCACCCCTTAAAAAAGCTGCTCTTTATGAGCGGCTTTTTGCTATCTGATGCTTTCTAAAGTGAACACAGTTCGCAATTAGTTTAGTCCACACTGCATACCAAACTATTCGTAAATGCTGTATGAAAAATACTTACTTGCGATTTTTTGATGCTGACCATTGTCGATCAAGCGCTGGATACCGTCATCAATAAGATCTTTGAGTTCATTATCTTGTTTTCGTACCGCGACACCAATACCACGCCCGAACCATTTTTCTTCTGTAAATTTAGGACCCGTAAAGTGGTAGTCCTTACCTTGCTCCGTTTCAAGAAAGCCCGTATTGAGTCCCATAGAACCACCAAACACGCTATCTAGGCGCCCGTTGAGTAAATCGGTAAAGGCTTCGTCGAATGATCCATAACGCTTGATATCTACATTTGGGTAGATCTCGGAAAGGTATTTGTCACCAATGGTAGCGCGCTGAACTCCAATTGTTAGTTCATTTAAGCTGCCGTCATCCATATTGATTTCACGCCCTTTTTCCATGACAAAACGAGTGGGAACTTTAGCGTAAGGCATCGTGAAGTTAACTTTCTTTTCACGTTCTTCGGTAATTGTCATAGCCGCTATAATTGCATCGTTTTTACGGCTTAAAAGCGAAGGGATAATCCCGTCCCAGTCAGTTTTTGAGATGATACATTTTACTTCTAATTCGACACACAAGGCGTTGGCTAAATCGACTTCAAACCCCTCTAATTCACCATCTTGCGTTGTCCAGCTGAATGGTGGGTATGCTCCTTCCACCGTAAATCGGATTTGCTTCCAATCTTTTGCGTAAGTAAATACTGAGAAAACACTGACGAATACAACAAATATCCACTTCATTTTTATTTCCTTATAGTTTTAATGGATAAGTTGGTTAATCAAATGTTAAAGAGTATCAATGTTAATGCATATCATTGTGAGCAAAGGCATTAGATAACTTCTGGAACTCTTGCTTCCCAAACTAACTACACGACTTTTTCTTATCTAAATTTCTATTTATATCTTTCATAAATAGTAGCTTGCTGTACTTCTCGCAAGATCTTTAAGATACTCACCTTTGATTTATGTTGCATCTGAAACAAAAATCAATACAATGAGCGCATTATTTTGTTGCAGGTGAAACATTATGGTTAATAAAGCGTATCAATGGATGCTCTATCTAACACTTGGCACCAGTGCCTTGTTTGCTCTTTTCTTGGTGGCAAGTGACAACCTTGCGCCGTTCACAACTCAAGCTCAATTGCACATTCCAACCAGCCGTATTGCTGCAGAAGTGTCGGCACCAGTGGTGGAGTTGGCTGTTAAGAATGGTCAGGATGTAAAAAAAGGGGAACTGCTAGTTCGCTTAGATCCAACTCGTTTTGAATTGGCGTTAACTCAGGCTGAAGCGGCTTTGGTTGAAGCAGAGCAAAGCTATGAAGCAAACAAGCAGCACTTGCATGGCGCGGAAGCGACGTTACGTCAGCGCCAACACGAAGCTCTGAATGCCGAGAGAAAATTGAAGCGTAACCAGCAATTGATTTCGAGAAAACTTGTTAGCCAAGAAACGCTAGACGATAGCCGATCGGACACGATTGTAAGACAGCAAGCCGTCGAAGCTGCGCAAGCCGATATTGAGCAGATAAAAGCTGAGCTTGAGAAAAGCAGCGACAACGGTGCTTTGGCTGTTGCTCGAACTCGCGTTGAACTGGCGCAATTGGATTTGGACAAAACGACAATCGTCGCGCCTGTTGATGGCGTAATCAGCAATCTCAACCTTAACTCAGGAACCTATGTTGGCGCTGGCAGCCCCGTTTTGTTTTTGGTTGATCGCCAGCATGCTTGGATTAACGCAGACTTCAACGAAAAGGGCAGTGCAAATCTGACTGCGGGAACAACCGTTCGTTTGGTGTTTGATGCAATGCCTGGTGAGGTGTTTGAGGGAAATATTCAAGGTCGTGAACTGGCTATCTATGATGCGAGCAGCGACAACAGCGGCCTCGCGAAAGTCGTGAATGATGATCGCTGGATTCGAGACCAACAAAAAGTGCGTACACAAGTAACGTTGCCGTCACTTGATCACTCATTGTTCTCAGGCTCTAAAGTGAGCGTGATGGTGGTGCCTGAAGCGACGTTTTGGGATGTGATCGGAAGTGCATGGATGGAAGTGCTAGCTCGCATTCGTTACCTAGTTTAACTGTGCTCTTCAATCATCGACTAACTGACTACCCACTGACGAAATAACGATTTACGACCTAAGAGGCAGATTATGAATAACGAAGTTCGAGGCCCGATTAACTGGTCTGAAGTAGCTTGGATCAGCGCTATCGTGTCTTTGGGTATGTTGGCTCAACTTTGGCTACAGCTAGGTGTTGCGGCGTACCTCGCTCTTTATCCGGTAATGGCGGCGACCAAGATTAACGACTACTCAGTGAGAGGTATGCTCAAAGCGTTTCTCCCTATCTTGGGTGTCGCTTGTGTGGCTCTGCTTGTCGATCAGTTATTTGCCTCACACCCGGCAGTGGTTTGGGGGATCAGTTTATGGGTATTTGATTTAGCAAGAAGGTGGGCCGACACGCCTGCCAAACTTGGGAAAATCTACATCCCATTGCTCAATTGGTTTTTGGTGATTGTGTTTGCACAACATGGCCCAATGCCGATGACGGACTGGGTTCGCGATATAGCAGTGAGCATGGTGACGACCATGGTTGTGGTGAGATTTGTGATGCTGTTCTTAAAGCCGCCCAAAGCGATGTCGCCGCTGCCAATGCAAAGTGTTCCTGTGACGTACCAGCAGCGAGTGATATATGTGGTCATGCTTGGAGTTGGTTTAGCATTTTTGATGATGGTCGATTTGATTGCCGCGACGTTCTGTATGATGCCTGTGATTATTGCGGCTGCGCAAAGTGAACGCATGAACTATCAAATGGTGGTGAAAAACTGTTTACAAGCCCACGTTGGTGGTTGTGCATTGGCGTTGGTCTTCGTAACCTTGTTAGCGGGGCAACACTCCTATAATTGGGTGTATATCATTGGACTAACAAGCTTGGTGACCATGATAGCAATTTGGATCAGCGGCAGTCGTGGTGGCGTGCGAGGTATGCATACTGAAGCGATGTTAGGAACTATGCTACCATTGCAACTCTATGTTTCAGCAACCGATCTTGGTTTGCAAGATACCTACTTTCGTGCAGAGTTAATGTCCATCGTGTTGGTATTATTAGTGGTCTGCCAAGGAATTATATATGGAAAATCAACCAGCATTATCCATCACCGGAATTGATGCACTCGACAGCAATCCTATGTTCTTAATGGGCTTTGCTTACAAACAGTTTCGAGCTCAAGTCACCGCTGAGATGGGCACCACTTCGGGCATTTCTCTAGAGATGTTTGGTGCGCTTCGAGTGTTAGATAAGCATGGCAAAATCACTCAGCAAGAGTTAACCAATTACTTGCTTCGAAATCGCTCTGTGACCAAGCGTTTGGTTGATAACGCGATTAAGCTGAACCTTATTGAGGCCAGCAAGAGTGAAACGAACAAAAAGGTAAAACTTCTTTCTTTAACGGAAGAAGGCAAGAAGCTTGCCGAATATTGTGAGCCTATGGTCGATAGTATCAGCGAGCAGTTTCAGAGTGCGTTGAGTGAAGACGAATCCAAGCAGTTACAGACCTTGTTGGCTAAGCTTGTAAAAACAGACCAATTCGTCGACTGATTATGCGATCGAAGGTGTGGGTCTAATAACAATCGAATAAAGAGTAAGTGACATGACATACAAAATATTAGCGATGCTAATGATTAAGCTGTTGTTTACGTTTCGTGGCAGTAAACCTACGTCTAAAATCCCCGCCTCTGACTTTGATGCCGAACGCTTCGCTGGTACATGGTATTCCGCTTGTTTTATCCCGCATCCATTGCAATCAAAGCTCGGTTCTTTGTCGTTTAGCTTTTTATTTGAATCTGACGGTAATCTTAAGCTGACAACTCGAGGCTATAACGCGAAAAAGAATGAGTGGAAGACCAAAGAACAAGCCGCAACATTTAAGGGCTCTCAAACCGAAGCGTGGTTTTCAGTCGAAGCGAATAGCCCTTATGAGAAGCAGAGAAAGGTAATTTTCTTGAATGAAGATTACACTCAGGCTTTGTTGGTGGGTCCTACCAAAAATACCTTACAGATCTTGTATCGCACTGCAGAGTTCACCAAACAAGACTTAGACTCGCTGATTGAACGGGCGCAGAGCATGGGTTTTAAAACCAGTAAGCTAGTTCGTGTGTCACAACATATCAATGATGTGCCTGAACAATAAAGTAAGTTCGGCTAGTCCTGACTAGGTAGCTCGGCTAATAAGCAAACAACATTGCTAACCCGTTCTAATTCGCAGGCAACACAACGGCAGACGCTTCTTCCTCTGAACCTTCTTTGTCTTCGACTTGTTCAGCTACCCAATCAATTGTCTTTGTTAGATAGAGCTTATTGGTTTCAGTATCACACCAACTCTTCGACAATCCTCTTCGATTAAACTCGCTGCCAATGGCCGCCAATGTTTGGTTACTCGAGCGCCCGTAATATAAGGTGTCGCACAGTTGCAGGTTCGACATTGATTGTGGGTATGTATTAACCGACGAGGAGTTCATGCTTAGTGCTTTGGATTGATTGTGCGTGCAGCCTGTAAGGCTTAAGAAAAAGATCAATGCTAAGGCTTTCTTCATAATATCTCTGGACAGTTACCAATAGTTGGTGGGGATTATGAGCATGATTAAGTTACTGATTTGTCAATTCTTCGCCAAGTACCTAAACAGCATGACTTTACTCGCAATTAGAGCGCGTTATTGAGTTGTTTAATTCCTCGGTCAAAAGCGCATTAATCGCCAAATGCGCAATTTTGTACAAAAGCTGAAAGAGACTATAGGGTAGACTGATAAGTCGCTCGATAATCAACAGGCTTGGGAATTGTTATGGAGAACAAGAAAAGCTCTAAAGAAAAGGCCGAATATAAGATAACGGAAGAGCTCGGCGGCCTTGAAATTCTTAATGCTGAATATGAAAAGCAGAACTTCTCACGCCATAGCCATGAGGGCTACACGCTGGGAGTCATCGAGCAGGGCGCTCAGCGTTTCTATCGAACGGGCGGGCATCATATTGCGCCACAAGATGCGATTATTTTGGTCAATGCCGACGAAGTTCATAGCGGTCACTCCGCTACTGAAGGCGGTTGGGCGTATCGAGCAATGTATCCACTCCCAGAACAACTTGCCAAGATCACTCAAGAGCTTAACCTACCGAACTACGGCGCGCCTTATTTCCCAAGAGCGGTTGTTGAAGACCCTGAACTCGCTAATCAATTGAGATTAGTCTTTAACACGATCGATGAATCCGACAATCGCCTGTTAAGAGAGACCTTGATGTATGGGATGTTGGTTAAGCTGATTAGCCGACATGGAAAATCGCCGCTTAACCCTCAACTCGATGGTAAAACTCAGCGCCAGCTTGTCTTGGTGAAAGAGTTCTTAGATGATTTTCCACAAGCCGATGTGTCCCTAGAGGAGCTGTCTAAGTTAGCGGCATTGAGTCCGTTTCACTTAGTGCGTTCTTTTCAAAAAGAGTTTGGTCTTCCGCCACATGCGTATCAAATCCAATCTCGGTTAAGGCTTTCGCGTAAGTTATTGAAACAAGGACATACCATTTCAGACACCGCGCAAGAGTCTGGCTTTCACGACCAAAGCCATTTTCATCGACACTTCAAAAAGGCCAATGGCTACACGCCGGGGCAATACATTAAAATGCTCTAAATCGGACACCTTAATTGGTTCGCGAAATCGAGCAAGTTTGTACAATCGAACCGACTCCACTCTTCTTACATTGAATAGCGAATGTAAAGAGAGAAAAGAATGATATGGATAGTGAAACAATGGATAGACGAACACAGTTATGGAAAGGCGTTTTAGCGGGAATGCCTTTGAGTATTGCGGTAATCCCTTGGGGAATTCTAGCCGGTTCATATGCGATAGATGCCGGATTGAATCAACTTCAAGCGCAAGCGATGTCGGCTATTTTGTTTGCTGGCTCAGCGCAACTTGTCGCTGCGGGTATGTTCAAAGCGGGTATTGGTTTAGGCACTATGTTGTTGACCACACTGTTCATCACCTCAAGACACTTTCTGTATAGCGTATCGATGCGTGACAAAATTAGCCATCTTCCTGCGCGTTGGCGTCTATTACTCGGATTTTGGCTCACCGATGAGCTGTTCGCGATTTGTAGTGGGCAGTCTCAGAAAGAATTTAATCGCTGGTATGCTGCGGGTGTAGGCGGCGGTTTTTATCTCGTTTGGAATATTGCGAGCTTTGTTGGCATTGTCGCGGGAAGCCAAATTCCTTCACTCAATGAAATTGGGCTCGATTTCGCGGTCGCAGCAACCTTTATCGCCTTGGTGTTCCCATTAATCCGAACTCTACCCGTCGTAGTGTGTGTGGTGGTTTCATTGGTCACTTCGGTTGCCATGTCGGTTAACAATATTGAGGGCGGGCTAATGATTGCAGCGATTGCCGGTATGTTAGCGGGCTTTATCAGCGAATCGTTCCAAGAGCGAAACAACGGCAACAAGACAATTGTGGAGGGGAAATAGAGATGATTTGGTTAACGATATTCCTCATGACTGCGATTGTTTTTTTTAGTCGGTATCTGTTTCTAGAGCCAGCAATCCCGCTTCGATTAAATCAAACCACGCGTCGCCTGTTACGCTATTCAAGTCCCGCTGTGCTTACCGCAATTTGGGGGCCGATTGTATTTGCACCAGAGCAGACATTTTGGCCAAGCCTTGAAAACCCATACTTGATAGGCGCGCTGGTCACAGGTCTGTTGATTTGGAAAACAGGCAATGTGCTACTTACTATCGGCGTCAGCATGGCGGTGTTTTTGTTCTATAACCTTGTCGCGGTTGATTACCTTTTCTCGTGAGCTTCAACATCAACTTAGGCTTTGTGTTTCTCCTATTATTTAAGGGCTGTATAAATATGATTACTTGTTATGTTCGATATGTGATTGATCCTAAAAAGGTAAATGAGTTTGAGGCATACGCAAAAATGTGGATTCCTCTGGTCGCTAAATTCGGGGGCCAACACAATGGTTATTTCTTACCGTCGGAAGGGGCGAACAATATTGCCTTGGCGCTGTTTACCTTTGAAAGTTTGGCTGCCTATGAAGAGTATCGGATTAAATCGTTGAACGATGCTGAGTGCATTAAAGCGTTTGAATTTGCAGACGAAGTTGATTGCATCGTGAGTTATGAACGCAGCTTTTTTAGACCTGTTTTAGAGTGATAGACCTTGCAACGTATAGCGTGGTGGCATCTAATGTACTGATTCACTGTTTGTGTATTTAGGTTCTGGTAAGGAGTTAGTTTGGCTAAGAAATATTATGTGGTTTGGAAAGGTCGTACACCGGGTATTTTTACCACGTGGAATGAGTGTAAATCCCAAGTCGATGGCTTTGCTGGTGCGAGATATAAATCGTTTCCAACACTAGGCGAGGCTGAGTCTGCTTTTGGTGGTAAAACGTCGTCTGCGTCAGGTTCTACAGCGACAAAGCCAAGCTCTGCGGGTAAGGCGACGAAAGCTAAGGTGCCGCCTCTTTCGGAGCAGCAAATCACTGATATGCCTTTTGATATCAAGATCTTTACCGATGGTGCTTGTGAACCAAACCCTGGTGAAGCGGGGACGGGTTTAGCGGTATACCAAAACAACCAATTAACCGAATTGTGGTATGGCTTGTATCAACCTGTTGGTACCAATAATACCGCTGAGTTGCATGGCCTTAAACAGGCGTTTTTGCTCGCAAAAGAGAAGCTAAACGCGGGTCTGTCTGTAGCGATCTATTGTGACTCTAAGTACTCGATAGATTGTATTACTAAGTGGGCAACGGGTTGGGAGAAAAAGGGCTGGACTAAGTCGGGCGGCGAGATCAAAAACCTCGATATTATTAAGCCTGCGTATGCGCTCTACCAAGAACTGGCTTCAAAAATTACCATCTACCATGTGAACGGTCACGTTGGTATTGAAGGTAACGAACTGGCCGATAGAATGTCGATTGTGGCTATTTCATCGAAAGAGCAACAACTCGCTCAATATCGTGACATCGAAGATATTGAGTCTATTTTGGCACTGCGAGCAGGCTAGTTAGGCTTCTTAATGAAAAGCTACTGAAAGTCACTGAAAGCATAAGTCGCCATCATTAGGCAGTGCTAGACGAGCGTTACATTTCAAATCAATGTAGCGCTCTTTTGTTTTTGTGGTGCTCCGTTTTTTTATGGTGCATAGTCGTTCTTGTGAGACGCAGCAGCCCTTGCGATGCTTACTGCCTGAGTTCATCCTTATTGAGCAGGGTTCTCTATCCAACGAGATAATTGCTGAGCTTGTTTGATCGAATTAAAACTGTCTTTCACTCTCTCACGTGCCTTTAAACTCATCGATGTTTTATCGTTACTGCTCAGCTGCGCGAAACGCTCAATCGCTTCTCTTAATTCTTCCACGTTTTTTTCGCTAACCACAAAACCTGTCTCTGGTGAGACGATCTCTTTGCATCCCATGATGTTGGTGGTAATGACTGGCGTTCCCACAGCCATCGCTTCTTTTAAAACCAGAGGCCCTGTATCCACACATCCGGTTTCGGAAAAACAGAAGGGCGCGATTAGGCTGTCATAATTCGATAGTTTCTCTTTCACCCATTCATGAGGCTTAGCGCCAAGAAAGGTCACGTTTCGAGTGAGCCCATTTTCTTTGACCTGCAATTTTAATTGTTGCTCTAAATCGCCAGTACCGACGATATCGAGATGAATGTCGAGAGGTTCGGCAATCGGCGCCAATGCATCAATAAGATGGTGGATACCTTTTTGCTCCACTAATCGGCCAAGGAAAACAAAGCGAAGTTGCTTCGTTTCGATTTTTGGGTTGAGTTGGAATTGTTTGGCATTAACTCCGCAATGCAAGAGTTTAATGTTTCCTTTCGCCATGGTGTTGAAGTCAGCAAGCATGTCTTTACACACTGCAACCACAAAATCACTCGATGAAATTTTATGTTCAATGTCATAAGCGAACTCATAAACATCATGACCATGAGCAACGAACGAGCAGGTGATATTCAGCAGTTTTGCCGCGACGATGGCGTGTGCTGTAGTGTGCTGACAAAAATGCGCATGAACGTGTTCGACGTCGCTTTCCGCAAGTTGTAGCGCTAATTTAAAACCATAAGCGAACAGTGACTTTTTGGGCATACTGGTTTGCTTAGAAATAAATGAGACAGCCTTGATGAACCCTATCCAGTTAATGCTGGCGACTTTACCCATCCGAACATTTTTACCTATTTCGACAATGTCGTAGTCGAACTGTTTTTCGCTGTTTTCAATTTTGAACGTCATTACACAAACATCGTGCCCACACGCTTTCACAGAGTCGACTTCTGTTTGAATGAAGGTCTCACTGAGTACTGGGTAGGTTGGCGCCACAAATGCTACTTTCTTCATTCCTTACTCCTCAAATCCATATGACTAAAGCTATCAAGCCAAGGTAATAACCAATAAAGCAAGATACGAACCAAGATCGAATCGTAGCTTTGGAGGGCTTTCTGATTGCTTTTCGAAGGTTACCCCTTAAGAGGTGGCTCGTTTTCTCAAATTGATAATCAAATTGGAGTTGCAGTTTTTTTGAACATCTGTGTTTGGTCGTCATTTTGAGAATGGACGCGTAGGTGACTGATATAGAGGTGATTTTGTAGTAAGACACTCTCGGCATAGAACATGCAACGTCAGCCATATAACGTATAAATCTGAGGGCGTCATTATGGCTAAAGTAAGTGTTGTTATTCCTACCTACAATTGTTTGGATTACCTGCCGAAAGCGATTGGTAGTGTACTAAAGCAGACTCATCAAGATGTTGAGCTGATTGTCATTGACGATAACAGTAACGATGGAACGTCGACG
Source organism: Vibrio sp. 10N.286.49.E11 (assembly GCF_041469505.1). NCBI lineage: Bacteria > Pseudomonadati > Pseudomonadota > Gammaproteobacteria > Vibrionales > Vibrionaceae > Vibrio > Vibrio sp. 10N.286.49.E11. The sequence continues at coordinate 34,842 of NZ_JBFRKQ010000055.1, read as the reverse complement.
TATCTTGCTTCTATAGACGATGAACGCATTATTACGTTGTCCACATTGGGTGTTGGTGCGCCTCAAGCGAGAAACCTAGGGATTGAAAAGGCGACCGGTGAATACATCGCTTTTTTAGACGCAGACGATTTCTGGTTTCCTGAAAAAATTGAGCGCCAACTCGAATTTCATCAACGTTACCCTGATCTCGCGATGAGCTTTACTAACTACGAGCATCTTACTGAAGATTACCAAGTAATAGTCGACTGCTTTAGTTACTGGTCGCAGTTTCAAGATCAAGATGAGCTGTTCATCAATATCGAGAACCCGTTGGAGTTCATCATAGAAAATAACGTGATTGGAACATCAACGGTCATGGTGAAAGCGGATGTGTTTTCTCAAACAGACAGTTTCAATGCTGACATCAAGTATGGGGAAGATTGGGAACTGTGGCTTCGAATGAGTGAAAACCATCAGATCGGTGTGTTGAACTCGGTGCAGGTTGGCTACTTGATGAGAGCGAGCTCTGTTACCCAAACTGAAAGTCTTAAATTGAGAAATTTGCAGTCTATAGAGACTATTCTTCAACATTACCAAAATGACAGTCAACGATGGAATCTACCCACTTCTAGCTTCAAAATCGCAAAGGCGAGAATACTGGAAGGTTATGCTGACTATTATCGAGGTTTACAACAGAATAGACAGGCTATTGCCTACAGTTTCCGTTCTTTGGTCATGTCACCTCAAAAACGCACATTGCGACACCTAATTGGAGACTGTAAAAGTTTCCTAAAGCCAGCTTGGTAAGGAAAAGGTGACGACTATGGGTTCTTTAAAGCAGTCGGCTTACTACGCCATCGGTATATTAATGATGAAAGGGATTTCATTGGTGATGATCCCGTACATTACGCACAATATGACGTTGGCAGAGTATGGTTCCTTAGAAGCCATTGTCTTGCTGGCAGACATTGGGACGATATTGTTCAGCTTCGGTATTGTCGATGCCATGTATCGTTATGTGGGTGTCGCCGAAGGTGATGAAAAGCAAAAGCTCGTCTCGAACTGCTTCACATTGAGCGTGCTGGTGTGCGTGCTTGGGGGCGCCTTGATTGCCCTCAGTATGCCGTTGTTAATCTTAATGTTGCCAGTTGAATTCCAGCCTTACCAGATACTGCTTCTGCTTATTCCTACCATGCTCGATGGGGCGATTTCTATCCCGCTAACGCTGATGCGTATGAACGCGATGGCGAAACGTTTTTGCATGCTCAATGTGTTGAAAGCCGGTGTTCAAGCCATCATGACTTTTGTTTTGCTTGAGGCTGGATACGGTATAGATGGCGTGTTGATTTCAGCTGCGGTATCCAGTGTGTTGCTAATGGTTTGTTTAGTGCGTTATCAATGGCAAGAGATGGGATCTTTTGGTTGCTTCAAATACTCGGCGAAGATCTTAAAATTCGGACTGCCCGTTCTGGTTGGCGGTGCATCAATGTATATGATCATGGGGCTCGACCGCTGGGTAATGGCAAGCTTCGTCGGTGTCGAAGAACTCGCGATTTATGCGGTTAGCGGAAAGTTCGCGTTGATTCTTGGTCTGTTGTTGCAGCCTTACGCACTTTGGTGGTTTCCAAACCGTGTGGCGATGCTTCAACAGCCGGGTGGCAGTAAGATGTGTGCCGATAGGGCGTTAGTCGGAGTGAACCTCGCCATTGTTTTAGGTTCGTTGATGATTCTAACGGTACCCGGATTTATTTCTCTCATTTTACCGAGCAGTTATCATTACGCGGGGGCCATTGTTGTTGCGCTGCTTGCGATTAGCGTTATCAAAAATGCAGGTGATTATCTTAACCTTGGTTGTTTCAGTGGCGATTCGAGTCAATCTCAAATGTGGATTCAAGGTGGATGTGCGGTCTTGGCGGCCATTGGTTATTTCACAGTGACGCCTATTTATGGCGTGTGGGGTGTTGTCGCGGTTCTTTGTGCAACTTATGTTGTGCGGCTCATGCTTCTGTATGTTGTAAGCCAAGCGATGGAACAATTACCTTATGAACACAGCAAGTGGGTAACCGCAGTTAGCATCGCATTAGTAGCGATAGCGAGTGATCAACTTCTGGGATTGGTGTTGGTTGATGTCCATGACTTTATTCTTGGATCGGCTGTTGGTGTAATCGCGCTGGTGGCCTTTGTTAAATACTCAGTGATCGTTGTCCCGCAAGCTCTGCTCGACAAGTTGATGCTGGGTAAGCAGTCTCACGCAAATTAAAATAAAACACTGTTCATAATGTGTGAGATTCGATAGTATTTATAAATTCAATGAATGCCATCAATGGAAAGATACATGAACAAGTGGATTGTGCTCTCAGCTCTATTCTCAACCTTATCGTACGCTTCGTCTGAATTGTCTAACCACGACGTACTCACTCAGCACTTTGACGTTCCTGAAGCTATCTCCTTAGAAAATCAAAACAGGGTATGTAATAGCCTTGTTTGTAGTTCGGTGTCTGCGCCAAAATCTGTTCCTGCTGTTGGCGACTTCCCAGAGCGAGAATCAAACCCAACGATAGATACAATTGCGAGCGCTATCTATTTCGTCGGTGAGATTGGTGTCGCCGAAAATCTAGCGACACCCGAGTACGAACAGTTTTTTGAGAACTGATTGAAAATTTACTGTATAGATTTGGTGCTTATTTTTTATGCAGTTACAAAAGATATGAAATGCTGTTATAAACGATAAGACCTTGTTTAAGGATTTTATAATCACGGCATTTGGCAATTAGGAAGCACCAATGGAAATCTGGAAGTTACTGCTGTTTATCCCCGCTTGTTTTGCGCTCAACATGACTCCGGGCCCAAACAATTTGTTATCAATGAACAACGCCCGTTGTTACGGATTTCAGGCCGCCTTTGTCGCAGGCCTAGGAAGAATCCTCGCTTTTTCTGGCATGATTGCTTTGGCTGCATCTGGCTTAGCGGTTGTGCTTTATACTTCTGAAACGCTGTTTTTCCTGATCAAACTATTTGGCGCGATGTATCTGTTGTGGATCGCGTTCAACCTATGGCGCTCACACGCCAGTCCGGTCGTGGATATCGAACGAAATAAGAATTGGTTTGGTCTGTTTAAACAAGAATTTGCACTCGCTGCTGGCAATCCAAAAGCGATACTCATTTTCACTGCATTCCTTCCTCAATTTGTCGATGTTTCAGCGAACGTAAATACTCAATTCTTTGTTTTAGGTAGCACCTTTCTAGTGTTAGAAATGCTCGCGATATCGATCTACGCGGCATTTGGCTTATACCTCAGAAACTGGTTCTCTAAGCCACAAATGGCAAAACGTTTCAACAAAGCGTGCTCGGTTTTTCTTGCGTTATCTGGCGCAAATTTGTTGGTTATTCGACAGTAAAACATAAGTAACCTAATCTACTCCTCAGGCGTTAGTTAAGTGGCATCTTCGTTAAGGTAGTTCGTAAGCCTTTAGGCTGTTGATATATTATTAATAGCACCTTTGAGTTTGCATGTTTAAACTTGAGGTTCGGTTTAAATGAGGTCTATCTATGAATGTTGTTTGTGCGGAAAAACAAGAACTGGCTGATATCTACCAGCTTGAACATGCTTTGTTTGGCGCTCACGCCTATCCGCTGTTTTTCTTTCGTCAGGCCTTTGATTGCTGGGGAAAAGGTTTATTGGTTGCTAAGCAAGACTCAAAGATTGCTGGCTATGCCTTAACGACAACCACAGACAAGCAGAATGAGTTTTGGGTCCTATCATTGGCTGTAGACCAGAATTATCGTGGCATGGGAGTTGGCCGGAAACTGATGCAACAGGCGGTTGAGCAGTTGCCTCGAGATGCTAGGCTTTTGCTCACTGTAGACCCAAATAACACATCGGCTCGTGCGCTTTACGCATCGATGGGGTTCGTTACCATCAAGCAAGAAGACAACTACTTTGGTGATGATGAGCCGAGGTTAGTGATGAAGCTCATCATCTAGATTGTTGCTAACGGTTTTTAACAAAGGCGCTTAACTAAATCAAAGGCTCACACTTCAAAGACAATCTCGTAGCTCTAGGTTAGCATCACGATACCGTGCATTAACACGACACTAGAGGTCAGCCGAGTCCTCATATCAAAGTAGCCATCAGGACCTTGGCTCTGGTTCTCTTCTCTCATCGTCCTTTCAGCTCGCCAAACCGCAATATAACCAAAGATGAGAATCAGAGTTGTCACTAGCTCTTTTTGTTCGCCAAGCAATACTGCCAGCCAAGCGATGAGCACAATCGCGTTGCTTATTAGCAGTGCTTTGTTACTTGATTGGCTTTCAAAGTTTTCGATGCCATTTGCCCACAAGATCCCTGAAAGAAAACTCAAAATTGCCACGCTGTAGGTGATGAACAGCGTTTCACCGCTTATCCCCATAAATTGGCTGTCGGTGAGCGAAAGGAGAAGACCGAATAAAAACGGAATTAACCCCATGTACCCCAGTTTGGCCATGGTGTTACGGGTTTGAGTTGTTGCCATGTAATCCGCCTTCATAACTGCTGCTCAATCGCGTTTTTGAGCGTGGCACTCACTGGAGATGTGGAGCTAGGGAAGGTGGCGACGACTTTACCTTCTTTACTGATCAAGAATTTGTAAAAGTTCCATTTAGGCGTTACGCCCGCTTGCTGTTGTATCTCTGTAAACACGGGGTTGGCGTTGCTACCAGACAGTGAAGCTCGCGCCATCATTGGGAAGGTCACGCCATAGTCTAGGTAACAAACCTTTGCCGTCTTCTCTTCGCTTCCCTTGTCTTGGCGAAAATCATTACTTGGGAAACCGATAACCGTGAAGCCTTGGTCTTTGTAGGTTTGATGAAGTTGCTCGAGTTGCTCAAACTGCGGAGTGAAGCCACATTGGCTCGCTGTATTTACCACCAATAGAGTTTTGCCTTGAAACTCATCGCACAAGGCGATTTCTTCGGTTGAGTTTAACAAGCGCTGTTTGCCATTAAGTATTTCGGGACAGCTCGCTGCAAAGGCGATGGAACTCGTGAGGCTTGTAATCAGTGCGGTTGAGCAAAGTAGTGAACATTTCATAGGGTTGGCTCATTTTAGTTGGCGTAATGGTTATTACTCTTGAGCACGATGAAATGATCACTTTGCGTATTATTTACTGTCTCATTAACTCGCGCTTTTAGTTGTGCTTTTGCTCTCTGAGATAAGATATGGAGCGACCAAGCGACTGATATTCACTTTTGCACCAAGGCGAGCCGCTAATAGATACATGCCACCAATTTTTCGGTGCAGGAACAGCGCATCGGCGGGCGGCGTATGCCAATACTCTTGTTCCATGCTCAAAATGGTGCCTGCTTCACGAAGCCTTTGTGCCAATCCACTGGCTTTGAAGTCGTACTCTTCGTCAACTAACATCGGCTCACAGGCCATCTTCACTAGATTTAGAATCGCTTGGCGTTGTTCGGGAAGAATTGTCTCGCTAAAGAATCCTATTTGCTCTAAAGCTCGGTTGAGCACTTGCTCATCGTTGTTAATGACAGAGGAAAAGGCCAAGCGATAACCCTCGCTGAAGCGGTCACTGTACTCACGGGTTGCTCCGAAATCTAATAAGCCAATTTGTCGGGTGTTTTCAACATAAAGGTAGTTGGCGAAATTGGGATCGGTTTGCACCATCTTAAAATCGAACAACTCTCTGAACAGAAGCTCCAGTAAGCTGTGCATTACAAAGTCACGTGTGCTTTGGTCGTAACTTTCGATTTGCTCTATTGAGACGCCCTCAATGAAGTCCATGGCGAGCACCGATTCTGAAGAGACTTGCGGATGAATCTTAGGTACGACGAAGTGAGAGTATTCTTTCAATGCATCATGGTAACGAGTTGCGTAATCAGCTTCGCGAGCATAGTCTGCTTCATCGTGGAGCTGTTTCTTTGCCTCTTCTAACAAGCCTTTGTAGTCGACCGACTTTGGTATCAAGCCAACAATATTGAGCAGCGTGCCCACGTTATCTACATCACTGTCGATACTTTTTCTAATGCCGGGGTATTGGACTTTGACTGCGAGTTTGTCCCCAGCATCACTATAGGCTTGGTGAACTTGTCCGATAGATGCACTGGCGATCGGTTTAAAATTGAAGGACAGGAATTCGGTTTTCCAATGGTTCCCGAGCGAGCTTTCTAACACTTGATTGAGCTGTTTTGTTGGCAGTGGATCGGCATCGGAGCGCAGGCGAGAGAGAATGTCGGCTAACTCTGGTTCTAAGACATCACCCGCATCCATTGATAGCATCTGTCCTAACTTCATAGCCGCACCGCGCAGGTGTGCGAGTTGATCGGTCAGGCGAGCAATGTTTTGTGGAGTTAACAGTAAGTCTTTTGCTTTGGGCCTGTTGCCTTGTGCAATTTGTTTGGTGCCTTCCGTTAGCACGTTACCCGCGACTCTTGTCGCCAACGAAGCGAACTTACTGAATCTAGAAATTCGATGTGTGGGAAGGTTTCTCTCTTTTGCCGACATAAAGGTTCTCTCTGGGAATCAGGGTTGATACCAATCGTAGTAAATAACTGTTTACCCTAGCTTGTTAAAAATCTAGATAACGTCGTTAGATTTTATGATTTTAGAATGACTACTTACGGTGATTGGTATGACTGCAAAGTTCTATTAATCATTACACACCTTATGTCTTGTTGTGATAACTTGTCGCCTAAATCAGTAACTCGATTGAAAAGGACAAAGCATGAAGTTTATTTGGTTGAAAGTCGCTCTTACCGTACTAGTATTTGCTGCACTGTTTGGCATCGTTTACTACAAAGTCGCCAGTGGTATGTCTTAACTCAATACTATTTCGTACAGCTGTTTCCGTTGCAACGTGATTTTCCGGTTAGCCAGAATGAGATTTTATATCGATTCTTGGCGAACCTCAGGTAGCACCAATCTGCCATTGGCTTAAAAATCGCCCAACGTAACGGGGCATACAGCCAACCCTTTCCTACTAGCTTCCACGCTTGGTAAGTCACGTCTAAACCGAGCAGCAGCTTTCCGTTTTCGTCCAGTGCATGCAAGATTGTATTGGCTGCCTCGGCATCTATTTGCGGGTAGTTTGAAAACGCTTCACTGTAGATATCGACGGTCTGGATCTGATCTTTGGAATCAGACTTAGTCAGTGCTGCCATCTCTTTTGCACAAAGTGGACAGGTTCCATCGTAAAATATCGTTAATGCAGTCATTGTTTTCCTTACTATTTTCGTCAATTCTCATTGATACGACATCACCATTTAGGTGGATCATTCTGCCCAGTTATCCGACACTGTTATTGTGACAACCAATTTACAGTATCATCTCGAGGTAACATCCGTTCCATGCATTTAAAAAATAAGAGCCTATCTCCAATGACAACAAAGTTAATGAACCGTTTGATTATAGCTGTGACAGCCCTGATGCTCAGTGGTTGTGTTAGCTACAGCATTACCGAGCAAGAAATGACGAAGTACCTTGAAGACTCAGTGATGCTAGAACAAGAGGTTGGTGTACAAAGTGTGATGTACGCACAAGTGGCTGTGGATGATCTAGAAGTGCAAATTGGTCGAGCCGATGCACAACGCGTGTCCGTGTTGGCGAATACCAATGCAAAAGTTCAAGTGTTCAATATGCCTAATATGGGGTTGGATTTAGACTTAGAGTTCAGCGCGATTCCCGAATACGACAAGGAGAGTGGCGAGGTGTATCTAAAGTCGCTGCGACTAGAGCGCTTTGAAGAAAAAGGCAAACAGCTTTCGCCTGAAATAGAGACACTACTCAAACCAGCTGTATCGATGATAGGTTTTGCTTTGTCCCAGTCTCCGGTTTACAAACTCGACAGCAACAAGGTTCAAGAGTCGTTGATTAAGTCATCGGAACCCAATCTAGTGATTAAAGACAATAAATTGGTTATCGAATTGTTTGATTAACCCTCAGTGCATTAGTTTTGACTAAGCTCTCACCCATAATGGCTGCCTACTAGGTAGCCATTTTTGTTTGAGCTCAGTCGGTCATGACTGTTTTTAGTCGGTTTACTCACCTTGTCTATCAGTCTCATTTATTGAATTAGCCGCGTATCTCACCTTTACTTTATTCTTGCGAGCAAGTCATCGCTTCAGTCATCAAATCATAAAAAAGAAAAGGTGAACGAACTATGAAGAGTCCAGTAATCGCGGATAACAAACCCGTCAAAATCGAGCTGACAGAGGGAGAAGAGTATTACTTCTGTACCTGCGGGAAATCGAAAAGCCAACCGTTTTGTGACGGTTCTCATGCTGGTACGGGGTTCAAACCGAAAAGCTTTGTCGCCGAAGAGAGCGGAGACGCCTACCTTTGTCGCTGTAAGTATTCCAACAACCTTCCTTTCTGCGATGGCACTCATAAACAGTTCACAGCGGAACAAGTTGGGCAAGAAGGCCCGGAGGTTCACATTCAAGCGGCTGCGCCAGATTTGTCGCCAGCTGCGAGCGCAACCAAAGAAGAACCTACCGTCGAGTTTATTCATCAACTGGCGCGTGATGGTTTATCCAAGGTTGGACATCATGGGCCAATGACCTCCATGGGCGTTCCAAGACATCTATTGCCTCACTGGGACGATATTCAAGTGATGGTCGCGCAAATGGCCACCAAGCCTTTGCTGGAGAATGTGCCCGTTGGAACTGAACTGATTATTGGCCCCAAAGCGAAGAAGCCACTCAAATTGGACATCTCTTTGTTTGTGTCTGATATGAGTTTTGGCTCGCTATCTGAAGAAGCAAAAGTCTCATTGGCGAAAGGTGCCGAACTCGCAGGGACGGGTATCTGCTCCGGTGAGGGCGGTATGTTACCCGAAGAGCAAGCGGCGAACTCTCGCTACTTTTATGAATTAGCCAGTGCTCAGTTTGGTTACGATGAAGCTAAGCTCAAAAACGTTCAAGCCTTCCACTTTAAAGGCGGGCAGGGTGCCAAAACCGGAACGGGCGGGCACTTACCGGGCGCGAAGAACATAGGCAAGATCGCGGAGGTGCGTGGCATTGAAGCGGGCACGGCAGCGATTTCTCCACCCACCTTTGTCGACCTTAACACGGTCGAGGATTTTAAAAAGTTCGCCGACCGTGTTCGAGAGGTGACAGGCGGTATCCCGATTGGCTTTAAGTTAAGTGCCAATCACATCGAAGAAGACATTCAGTTCGCGCTTGATGCCAGTGCCGATTACATCATCTTAGATGGGCGTGGTGGCGGTACAGGGGCGGCGCCAGAAATGTTCCGTGACCATATCAGCGTTCCCACTATTCCAGCACTCGCTCGCGCTAGAGCGTATCTCGATAAACAAGGGGTCAGTGACAGAGTCACATTGATCATCACGGGCGGCTTGCGCGTGCCGATGGATTTCGTAAAAGCGATGGCGCTTGGTGCTGATGGTGTCGCTATCTCAAACAGTGCCATGCAGTCGATAGGTTGTGTGGCGGCGAGAATGTGTAACACCAATAATTGCCCTGCTGGTATTGCAACTCAAAAAGCCGATTTACGTCAGCGTTTGAATGTCGAGAAAGCATCGAACCAGCTTAAGAACTTCTTTGAAGCCTCGACAGAATTAATGCAAGTGATGGCGAGGGCATGTGGGCATGATCATTTGAATCAATTTAACCCTCATGATTTGGCAACATGGAATCGCGAAATGGCCGAGCTATCCGGTGTCGCTTACTCTGGTGTCTGTCCATTAAATCACTTTAAGTAAATAATACTTCGATAAAGCACACTCAATGTATTTTGGGTGTGCTGACTTTTTCCTGTGTAATGCCAACCTATGTTAAACCTTTCATAATCAACTGCTTTATAAGTGTTTTTAAACTATTTCCTATATTTTGAAAATATCGCTTTACCTCAAGTTAACTTGAGGTTTTATCATCATCCCCAATCTAAAAACACAATCTATCACCTTGTCGCCTAGTGCAGGTTTTGATGTTATCAAACAGACGTTACGAATCTTCAGTTATGAATTTTGAGCTCCGTAATTGAAGTCATGAGTGCAAAAAGGTGAGAAAAATGAACAAGGATCAACAATGAAAGTATTAGCGATTGGCGCGACCAACAGTACAACATCAATTAATCAACAACTTGCAGCGTACACCGCAGGTTTAGTCGAAGGCGCGCAAGTCGAGGTGCTCGACCTTAATGATTTCGAGATGCCAATTTACAGCGAGAAAAGAGAGCAAGATTCAGGTGTTCATCAACACGCTCAACGCTTTTTTAGCAAGATTGGCGAAGCAGATGCTGTGGTCATCTCTTTTGCAGAGTATAACGGCTCATACACCGCAGCCTTTAAGAATGTGTTTGATTGGACATCACGAATCGACATGAAAGTGTACCAAGGCAAACCTGTTGTGATGCTCTCCACATCACCAGGCCCAGGCGGCGCAAACTCTGTGTTGTCGTCTGCGGTAAATTCGGCACCTTACTTTGATGCAGATGTGAAGGGGTCGATGTCGGTGCCAAGTTTCTACGACAACTTTAATGTAGAAACGGGTGAGATCATCAATGCCGAAATGGCCGAGAGCCTGAAATCGATCATGAGTCAGATTTAGAGAGCGAGAACACCACAATAAAACAAAGCAGCCATGTTCACGATTGCTTTTCATTGCGCCCGTTGTCAAAGTTTAAGGACATTAATTGGTTAAGGTAACAATAGGTCGCTACTCTAAAGTTAAAGTAAGCTTTAAATATTTATGATCTCAAGGATAGTGTCGTAATGAGAAACATCGTATACCTCACCATAGGCCAGTTGGCTGAGCGCAGTGGCGTGGCTCCTTCGGCGTTACGTTTTTACGAAACCAAGGGGTTGATTGCTTCGATTCGTACTAACGGAAATCAGCGCCGTTATCAGTCGGCGATGTTGAGACGAATTGCGTTGATCCAAGTCGCGCAGTCGATAGGCTTCACGCTGGAAGAGATCACCGAAGAATTATCGACACTGCCGATGAACCATACCGCGACTAAGCGAGACTGGGAGCGGGTTGCTAAGAAGTGGCAGGGTCAACTCGACAGCAAAATGGCGCAGATTAAATCGCTACAAGAGAACTTAACCGGCTGTATCGGTTGCGGATGCTTGAGTATGCAAAAGTGCAACTTGCTAAATCCTGATGATATCTTGCATGACCAAGGGCAGGGCGCACAACGAATTGTTGAACAGACTAACTGAGTTCCCGAAAGGCATGGAGCAACGAACTAAGTTTCAGGTGTTTGCTCAATGGGTTAAGCAACAGTTGTGACCGAATAGCGTGCCTAGACAAACACGAATTATAGGTCTAGTTTAGGTTGTTCTTTCAATAGAAGAAGAGGTTAGTTATGTTCAGCCATGTTTTTCTCGGTACCGAAGATATTGAACGCGCGAAGGCTTTTTATGACCCAATCATGAAAGTGCTTGGTTATAGCGAAGGCTCTGTTGATCCTAAAGGGCGCTGTGTTTACGTTAGTCAAACAGGTGTGTTGGGCTTAACGAAGCCGATTGATGGTCAGCCTGCGACTCACGGCAACGGCATGACGGTGGGTTTTCTTGCGTCTTCTCCTGAAGTTGTAGATGAGTGGCATCGAGTTGGCGTCGAAAATGGCGGTACCAGCATTGAAAATGGCCCCGGAGCGAGAGGTTCTGACGAGCGTCGCTTGTACATGGCTTATTTGCGAGATCCTGATGGAAACAAGATTTGTGCAACGCACTTTATGCCGTAGTTTACGTTATGCCATCGTTCATTTTATGCCACAGTGGCGTATACTTAGATCATATTGATGGTTCGGAGTTGGCTAAGTTGCGGCTCTGGACTTGTTAGCTTCCCGATAACTCAAAATTTTGCAAAGGACTGGCTAGATGAAACCGAACGAACTGTTTTATGAAAGTTTTGAGCGCTGCCGGATTGACCAAGAATTTCTCGAAACGTTTTTGGCTGATTTTTGCGAGCATAACCCAAGGTTTTCAGAACGTTTTGAAAATATAGGGTTAGAGCAACAAACCAAGATGCTTAAAGCCTCGATCATTCTTATCTATAACTCTGCGGGTCTGCCGAGCGTACGAAACTCGGTAAAAAAGCTTGGGAAGCGACATAAAGATTTAGGAATGGATATCTCTGAGCAAGAACTCAACGAGTGGTTCAATTCGTTACTCAATACAGTTAAAAAATATGACCCTCACTACGATGAAAGCGTCGAACAAGCTTGGACAGAAACTCTCGAAGCAGGCTTAACTATCATGAAGAAAGAGTGTGTTGTGCCAGGTTCTGTGAATCAATAGTTAAGTCACCAGCAGCTTTTCTTGAAAGGTAGATTTCGTTTGAGAGGTAAGCCATGAATCAGGCTTACCTCAATTCTCAATTTTTTGACTCATCATTAAAAATGAGCAGCCCAACCAATCAGGAATCCTTGCGATGCGGTATCGTATTCAAAGGTTCCTTTGTTTTCGTAATCAACCCAGGTCGATTTATAGGCAATATTTAAGTCAGACCAACTGTTTATCTGGTATCGTACGCCAGTTAATAGGGAAGAGGTAAAGTCGGTGTCGCTACCAAGCCCTGCATCCATGGTTGCGTGAAACTTCCAATCCTTATTGATCTGCGTAATCCATCTCACACCTACTTGGTAGTCAACCCATTCTTCATCAAGTGATCGGTCGACACTTAACCTACCACCTGAACCGTAAAGCTTGGTATCAATGTCGTTATCCCACCAACGAAGCCCAAACAGATAATCAATCGTGCCAAAATCGTATTGGTAGCGCTTAAAACCCTTCACATCTAAAACACCTTGTCGGATATCAAGATTGCCTTTCAATACCTCTAGGTTGCTACCTAAAACTGAGTTCGTTTTTCCGCTTAACTTCATGAAGCTGTAGTCAATGTAATAGCCCCACTGATTGCCATAGATACCCTCTAAACGCACCATTGCGGTCATATCAAGATGATCCATGATGAATGCAGGATCCACATCGACATCAGCAGACAAATCACCAATGGTACTGTCTCCGCGGATATTGAGTGCGAGCGCGTAAATTTCGAAGCTATGTTGCCACTTTTTTGTATCCGCTTGTTCGTTTGCTTCCTGAGCATTTACGGTTGAACTGGCAGCCAATGCTGATGCGAGTAGGTAGCGCCATTTAGCCATATTGATATCCCTATATTCGATGTGAAACTGCGCCTTAATGAATGATTGGATCTTTGATTCACCTTGCTTATATGCAACTTGTATATCTCTGATTGTAGACTATGTTTTTTTTAAAGAGCCAAATTTTGAGAGTAAGGGTATGAAGCCACAAAGTATTTTCTTGTTAGTTGCTGTTTTAGGTTTAACACCGATTGCACTGTCTTATGGTTATGCACCAGTTGTCTCTCTTGATTACCTTTTTGGGATCGATGCTAGCCCCATCAATGTGACTCATATCTTTCGTGCAGTGATGGGGCTTTATTTGGCTCTGGCGTTGTTTTGGGTGTTTGGCGCACTGTTCAAAAAGTATCGACTGCCAGCGCTCTATAGTTTGGTGGTTTTCATGTTGGGTTTAGCTGCCGGACGAGTCATCAGTTTGGTGGTGGATGGCATGCCGCATTGGCTACTTTTTGTCTATCTGATCTTGGAACTGGGCTTTGGCTTAGTCGGTTTAAAAATGATTCATAACGAGCAATCTGAAACAGCATAAGGACATTCTATGAAAAGGATTTTCCATCTTCTTATTCTGAGTGCGTTGAGTAGCTTTTCGCTATCAGCATGGTCAGCTCAAGAGCAGCCAAATATCTTTGTTATCTTCACTGATGATGTGGGGATCTCAAACTTAAGTGCCTATCACAATGGCGTGATGAGCAGTGAAACACCAAATATCGACAGCATTGCCGAGAAGGGCATGTTACTCACCGATTACTACGCTCAACCTTCGTGTACCGCGGGTCGTTCAGCCTTCTTAACTGGGCAGTTACCAGTACGAACAGGCATGCACTCCGTTGGCTTACCTGGTGGGCCTGTGGGTTTGAGTGCGGATACCCCAACGCTTCCAGAAATGCTCAAGAGCATGGGCTATGTGACGGGGCAATTTGGTAAAAACCACTTAGGTGACCGAGACGAATTTTTACCAACTATGCATGGTTTTGATGAGTATTGGGGCTGGTTGTATCACCTGAATGCAATGGAATACACCGAGGACCCTGATTGGCCAAAAGATGGCTCGTTAGATGCCTTCGCACCTCGTAACGTGATTTACGCGAAATCGGACGGCAAGGGCGGTCAAACCATTGAAGACGATGGTGCATTGTCGATAGAACGTATGCGTACTCTCGATGACGAAGTCAATAAACACGCGATCAACTTCATCGAAAGGGCGGTTGAAGCGGATAAACCGTTCTTCACTTGGTACTGTCCATCACGTGGTCACGTTTGGACGCACCTTTCTGAAGAATATGAAGCCATGCTTGGCCAGAACGGGTGGGGACTGCAAGAAGTGGTCATGAAAGATCTCGATGATCATGTTGGTGAGATGCTTACCAAAATGGAAGAGCTCGGCATTGCAGATAACACCATCATTATTTTCACGGCTGATAATGGCCCTGAAGTCATGACATGGCCAGATGGCGGCATGACTCCATTCCATGGTGAAAAAGGCACAACATGGGAAGGTGGTGTTCGTGCTCCTGCATTGGTGAGTTGGCCGGGCAAAATCCCAGCTGGCAGTGTCGGCAATGGCATCTTTGATGGTATGGATTGGTTGCCAACTTTGATTGCAGCGGCTGGTGGTCCAAAAGACCTGAAAGAGAAAATGCTGAAAGGTCACGATGGCTTTAAAGCGCATCTCGATGGTTACAACCAAGTCGATATGTTGACGGAAAAAGGCGAGTCGAATCGTAAAGAGATTTACTACTACGAGCGAGATAAGCTACAAGCCGTTCGAGTAGGAGATTGGAAGGCACACTTCGTGGTTCAGAATCACGGTTGGAGTGGCCCGAAAGAAGAACTTAACGCACCACTATTGTTCAACCTGCGTCGTGATCCTTACGAGCGAGCAGCTGAAGAGTCTGGAATGTACTTGAAATGGATGGGACAGAAAATGTGGGCATTTGGCCCGGCACAAGCGGCTGTCCAACAACATCTAGCAACCTTCCAAGAGTGGCCTCCAGTGACGCCTGACTCTCCGGCAGAGAAGACCGGTGGTGTAGGTAACTAGTTAAATATCATAAAAAATCCCGCTCACACTGAGCGGGATTTTTGTTTGAAAGCGTCTTAACGTTGGTTCTGTTTTAGCGTCGTGTTTCGTTCAATGAACTTCACTGGCACCATCAGCTTAACCAAGCTTGTGTCTTGCTCTTGAATCTGGCTAACGACAATTTTCACTGATTCACGTGCAAGGCGTCTGAAATCTTGCTTGAAGGTAGTGAGTTGGTAATTCAACCATTGAGTCTGTGGGATATCGTCAAAACCAATCACTTGAAGATCTTCTGGAATACGCAGGTTAAATTCTAAGCGCGCCACATCCATTACTGCCATCGCGAGGTTATCTGTCGCACAGAAAATCGCTTGAGGATGTGTGGGTTCTGAAAACAGAGTCCGAATGGTATCTAGAGCATCAAGGTAGTCATAGTCAGCTTCAATAACACGAGCTTGCTTGCCTGTTAGATCTTCGAATTCTGAGCAAAAGCCCGATTCACGCTCGCCGTTGGTGTAGGTTGGCACGTTACCTGTCAGGTAAACCGCTGACTTTGTTCCTACGCTATGTAAATGTTGAGCGGCGACTTGGCCTGCGGCGTAGTTGTCACTTATTACATGGCTACTCTTAGTCCCCTCAACTACACGAGCATACTGAACAATGGGGATGTTGAACTCTTCACACTCTTCATAAAGCGACTTATTAAAGGTCGCCGAAGCAGCAATTACGCCATCAACTCGGTATTGGAAGATATTAGGAATCGAGTGGTTGTCGTTTCCATCCACTTGCCAAGGAATCAATACCGCAGAGTAACCCTGCTTTTGTAGCTCAGTAGAGATAAGCTGCAGAGTTTTCATGTGGATAGGGTAGTCGGCATCTGGGAAAACTAAGCCAATCAATTTGGACTCATTTGTCGTCAGACTGCGGGCAAAGGCATTGGGACGATAGTTCAACGATTTTGCTGCATCGAACACTTTTTGCTTGGTCTTTTCAGACACTGAACTGCCCGGGACAAATACACGAGATACAGTTGATTGAGAAACGCCAGCAAGTTTAGCGACATCTTTAGAGGTGACGGTTGGCTTTGACGCCGTGGAGTGTTTTGGAGAGCTCATAGACCATACTTTTGAACCAAATTGATTGTGCATAGAGTAACATAATTAGGTACGTACTCAAAAATACAATATGCCATGATTGGATGAAAAATAAGGGTTAATAGAGAGTGTTGAATATTATTCTGGGTATGACCCAAAAAAGCTCTGCGTAAGAGCAGAGCTTTGTTTAAAGAATTTATGAATCGACTAACTGGGCGTTAGAAGTAGTAACGAATACCTGCAGCGAATTGGTCATCTCTGTTTTCGAATTTATTGCCAACGAGCTGATCTTTACCTAGGTCGAATTGGTATTCAGTCCAAACTAGGAATTTGTTCTTCTGGAAGTGGTATTCAACACCAGGGATAAGCAGGTTACGCTCATAGCCATCTGTTTGGTCATCACGATCTTCCATGTAGTTGTAGTTCAACGTAGGGCGTAGGCCATTGTCGAAGTGGTAGTACGTGTAGATTTCACCACCTAGGGTATCGAACATTACATCCGTACCGCCTTGGCTTACAGCTTCCCAGTTTTCGCCAACATGGAAAGTGGCACCTGCGTAGAAGCCGCCGTTGCTGTAGTTCGCACCCAATAGCATGATGCGCATGTTGTCGCCATTTTCTACGCCAACCACACCTGAGTCTAGGTCTGCAATTTCATTTTGGTGGTAAGCTGCACCTAGTGTTACGCCATCAACCGGTTTGTAAGTGATTGACGCACCCATTCCGTTTTTCAATGAAGCTGTCGCATTACTCGCTAGTGCCACTTCTTCACGTGTCGTTTGGTAAGTGAAGCCGTAGCTTACTTGGTCGTTGATTGAGTTACGGTAAGTAATGGAGTTTTCTGCTCGACCTGTACCAGATGCAATACCCCAGTCAGAAAGGTTGTAAACACCTGAGCCGCGAGTACCGAAGACACGACCTAAGTCGGTGTACCATGCGACGTCATAAAAAGTAGACCACTGCTTAGTACCTGCTGCGATCTTGCCGTATTTGTCGTGCTCTACGCCTGCGTATAGAAGTCGGTCGTAAATATTGTCGCCGTTAGCACCTGAGTTGTAACCCCATTCAGCATGGCCAAAGCCAGTCCAGCCGTTATCGAGTCCCATTTGACCTTTAAGGCCGAAACGAGAGCTACCGCTGTTCCACTCACCGTTGTGGTCGCCGCCCTTATCTTGGTAACGAACGTCGAAACGACCGTCTAAAGTAAGGCTATCGCCCGCGTCATTGGTAAAAGTGTGTGCAGCAAAAGCAGAACCTGAGGTAAGTGCTGTCAGGATCACTGCTGAAAGAATCGACTTTTTCATTGTAATTCTCTTTATTCAGGCCGTAGAAAGCCACCGTGCTTTCAAGCCCGTTATATTGGTAATGGTTTGGCAGGGTGTACCCCATCCATGAGGCACTAGTAGATTCAGTTATTAGTGGAGCAATAATGAATTGGTTGGAGCACTTACTAGGAGCGAGAAGGGTCCCCCAGTAAGCGTGGCAACCTAAATCAGATGTCTATTTAGGTTGCCACTATTTCGTTTCAATCTTTTGGATTAAAGCGTATCGATTACAGCGTTGGGTTCATGATGCTTGAAGTGCGTTCGAACACATCTAGACCTTGCTGTTGTAGCCAGTAAGGAAGGTCGATAAGAACCCAGTTCTCAGACAGTTTGTCACCGTCACGGTAGTAAACGTCAACTACTTGCATGTTTGCACGTACTTCACCGCCAGTCATACCTAGGAAGCCACCTGTTGGTGTGTTTGATAGGTTTGGCCAACCGAAGAAACAAGAGAAGTTACCTTCAGCGAAACGACAAACGTGGCCGTTGAACTTCTTGTCTTTCAGGTTGTTACGGAAAGGAAGTTGGTGCTGTTGTTGGTAGCGAGGAATTGTGTAAGACGCGCCGATACCACATGGGCCGTACCAAATCATGTCTTTTGACCAGCTCTTCGCTAGTACTTCTGGTGGGCAACCCATCGCGCCGCTGTCGTTAAGAGCAGACAGGTCATCAACCATTTTGTTTACTAGAGCAAGTGTCGCAACACCTTCTTCTGGAGCCGCGTCTTCGAATAGCAGACCGTCGTGGTTACGTGGGCCAGGGTATACGAAGTGCTTACCAGTTGATGGTGGAAGTGGGTAGCAACCCGCTTGATCCATCATGCCTAGTAGGTCTAGAAACAGGCCTGTCTTAGTGATTTTGCCATCAACAACACAGTTAAATTCTGCGTAGCGAACGTTCATGATCTTGCCAGTTGGGCGCATACCTAGGTATTCAGCGTCGAATAGACCCATGAAGTGACCCATGCTCATTACCCAAATCTCATCTGGGTTAACTTCGTTGTTACCACCGATGAAGATGTCTTGACGACGCTGCATGCGAGTCATTGACTTCATCATTGGTGCCCAGAATACGTCAGCTGCTGCTTGTGCGCCTTCTTGCTCACGGAATGGGTAAACACCGCGCCACAAGTAATCTTCAGAAGTGTGTGCTTTTAAAACTTCAGCAACGTTCTCGTGAGTTGCGTTTTCCATTGCATCGAAGTATTCACGAACAATGCGTTTCGCTTCTTGATATTTAGACATAATAATTTCTCTTTGTGTTGTCGAGTCAACATTCGGAACAGGACTCGATTTGGATTTTGTTACCGGCTGATTTATCAGCCGGCTTTAAACTTTTCGTATTTGAACTTCAGCGTATGAGTGTCGAATTAAGCTTTTGCTGCTTCAGCTTTTTTGCTCTTATCGAAGACGCCACCTTTTAGAGTTTCAGGCAGTGTTAGCCATAGTAGGCCGGCGATAATCCATACGATTGGTGAGCCCCACATTGCTGTTTGTAGGTCGGTACGCTCTTGGATGAAGATAAGAACCATTGGTGCCCACATGCCGATAATACGACCGCCATGGAATAAAGCTGCACCATAGCTACGCAAGCGTGCTGGGAACAATTCAGAGAAGTAACCGCCCCATACTGCAGAAGCAGACAGGCCGAAGTTGTAGATAAGACCCAGAAGAGCCAGCATGTTTAGGCCGCCAATCATCATGTCGCCAGGTGCGACAAAGAAGATAGAAACCATGATACCTGCGAGGATGAAGCCGAACGCGTTGATCTTACGACCGTACTTATCTGCTGCCCATCCCCAGAACCAAGCACCGAAGAGTGAACCAAATGCTGAGATAGAGAAGATCAAACCGATGGTTGCACCATCAAACATACGAACATCTTTCAGGTAGGTAGTTACAAAGCCACCGAAGAATTGGAATCCGTAGAAGTTAAGACCAGAAAGAAGTAAACAAGTAATCGTAATTTTGCGGTAAGGCTTGCTTAACATCTCACCCCAAGAACCTTTTTTAGCTTCGGTTACTTCCCCAGCTGTATTGGTTGTTGTTTGTTGATCTTCTTCACCGTAGGCGATCACAGTTTTGTCGCTTGGTAATACAAAGATCATTAACGCTGCTGCTACAAGCGGTGGAATACCACCTACCCACATTAGGCTCTGCCAAGGTGCATCAACACTTGTAATGAAGGCTGCGTAAGCGCCCATTGCCACTAAAGCAACAGAGAACATTGAAGAAGCAAAAGCAGTCAACTTACCGCGAACCGTTGGTGTAAATAGGCCAATCATCAGGCTTACTGCTACCGTGAAGTAACCACCTAAAGATAGTCCAATGATGAAACGCATTGCGGCCCATGTCGCGTAGTCGGTAAACATCATGTTGATGATGGTTGCACCACCGTTTAAAGCCGTAATTGCTATTAGCGTGGATTTCTTGCCGAACTTAGTTGCGAACCATGCACAGCTCAGTGCACCAATCAGAGCACCAACCGACTGCCAAGTGTAGAACTGAGCGGTATCAGAAAGGCTAATACCAGCATATTCTTCCACAATGTATGGGCGTACGTAGTCAATAATTACAAAGTTATAACAATAAAAAAAGTAACCTACTAGAATTGCTAGATATGCGGCTACCCTTTGAATCATAGGAACTTCGCTCATGTGTTTTTTAATGGTCATGACCGATAAACCTTTATTTTATATAGGGTGGTTTTGGTTTTAATTATTGTGTGTTGATTATTTAGCTTCATCACACCGTCTTCATTTCGGGAGAGATAATAGAATTTTTGTGGTTATTAGATCCGTGATCAAAGTCAATTTTAAAATGAGTGCGTACCCATTTTGTGCATTTTAGTGATCTTGATCTCATTTAACTGGGTTTTTGTGCTTTGTGGGGTGGTTTGAGTGTTTAATCGTCTATCTTAGTGATAATAGTCACACTTATTGTGGGTTTTTGAGGGAAAACATCCATTTTTGAGTACTATTGGCAGCGAATTAATTGCGACATACAATAAACGGAATCTAAAAATGGTTACGTACTCAAGTTTTGTGGTTATTGCTCTTTATGTGCTAACTACTTTGTTTATCAGCTACTTAGTTAATAGGCGCTATAGCGTCGGTGGCGACTTTTCGACTGGTGGAAAACAGTTTGGTTGGTTTACGGCAGGTGTGTCGATTCTTGCAACCTACATCAGCGCAATGACGTTCGTTGGCATGCCGGGCTGGGTTTATAGCTCAGGCATGGAAGCGATGAGCGTACATTTGAACTATCCAATAGTGATCTTTTTCACTGTGCTTTTCTTTGTTCCGGTGTTTTACAAGCTCGGCCTAACCTCGATTTACGAATACCTAGAGCACCGCTTTGGCGTTGTTGCTCGCACGATCAATTCCATCGTGTTCATTGTGGTTCAGTGTATTTCGGCAGGGGTTATTCTGTATGCGGTAGCCCTGATCTTAGTGCAAGTGCTGCCAGTGAGTATCTCTGAGGCGATCATCTACATCAGCGTATTTACTGCGTTGTATACCTATGCGGGTGGTATCTCGACTGTAATCTGGACTGACATGCTTCAGTCAGCAGTGTTGATTATCGGCAGCATTGCGATCTTTGTTTTATTGCTGATGAAAATCGATGCGGGCGAGATGTTGTCTCCTGAACATTTGAATATCATCAATCTCGATTTTGACTTAGGCGTCGATACCACATTGTGGGCCGGCGTAGTGGCTGTGAGCTTCTTGCACCTGAGTGTGTATGGCACTAACCAACTGATTATTCAAAGAACATTGGCGACTAAGTGTGTTAAAACAGCGCAAAAATCGATGTTGCTTTGTGGCTACGGCGCATTTTTTGTTTATCTGTTCTTTGCTGTGATAGGGGTGCTGTTAAGTGTCTTTTATCAAGACAGCAGTTTTGAAAACAGCAACGAAGTGATTCTCGATTTTGTGTTTAACCATACCAACCCAATCATTGTTGGTTTGGTGATCTCAGCACTTTCGGCAGCGGCAATGTCGACATTGGATTCCACCTATAACTCAATGGCGACGGTCGCAACGTTCGATTTCTATAAGCGCTTCTTCCGTAAGCAAGCCTCTGACGCGCACTATGAATCAGTGGCTAGAAAAATGAGCCTGGTTGCTGCAGCGTCGGTTGTTGTGCCTGCGTTACTGGCTGTTTCTAATGAATCAGTGCTTAAAACGATTGCGAGCTTAACCTCTATTTTTGTTGGTATTCGCCTTGGCTCTTTCATCTTGGGTTTGTTCTTCAAACAAGCAAACGAGAAAGGCGTAATTGCGGGCAGTATTGGCAGTGTGGCCGTCGTATTCATCGCCAAATACAGCGGAATAGCTTGGCCTTGGTTTGCCTTGATTGGCACTGTGGTTTTCTTAGTGTTAGGTGTTGTTGTGAGCCGCTTCTGGGGAGAGGTAACCGAGCAACAAAATGAATTTATAGAAAAGCAAAAGCATTTGTTTGCAAAGCCTACCGCGAGTCATTATGGCTTGTTGGTGTTCGCTGTTGTGACGATTGCTGCTTGTACTGTTATCCCTGATTGGCTTTATGCCGCTCTTTCTTAATTGACCGATTTTTTACTGGTATATCTATGTTATCGATCTTTGATATCTACAAAATTGGTGTTGGGCCATCGAGCTCTCACACCAACGGCCCAATGATTGCGGGTTTCCATTTCACACAATTAATCGCTGATAAAATCGCAGAAGTGACGCGTATTAAGGTGGATTTATACGGTTCTTTGTCATTGACTGGCATAGGTCACCACACCGACAGAGCTACAATATTGGGGCTACTCGGCAATAAACCAGACACCATCAAAATCACCAGCGCAAACCAAGCAATGCGTCATGCCGTAGACAGTGGTGAGATGGATTTAGCGGGCACCAAGCACATTGCCTTCAACTACGAAACCGACATGTTGTTCCACAAAGACAATCTGCCTCTGCATGAAAATGGCATGATGATTACTGCGTTTGACCAGAGTGGCAACGTGATTGTCGATGAAACTTATTATTCGATTGGCGGCGGTTTTATCGCAACTGCTGATGAACTGCAAAATGGTACTCAAACCCAAGCGGTAGAAGTTCCTTTCCCGTTCAAAAACGCCGATCAAATGCTTCAACAAGCTGACAATAGTGGGATGAGCCTCGGTGGTATGATTCTAAAAAATGAAGCGGAGTTCGAAGGCGCTGACATTATTTCAGAGAAAGCGGATCAAATCTGGCGAGTGATGAGTCGTTGTATGGAGCGTGGCTTTGAAACCGAAGGCATTCTTGATGGTGGTTTGAACGTAACTCGTCGTGCGCCTAACCTACTGAAAAAGTTAGAAGCGAATGCGGCGGTTGAAAACGACCCAATGGAAATCATGGATTGGATTAACTTGTTTGCGTTTGCGGTTAGCGAAGAAAATGCGGCTGGTGGCCAAGTGGTAACATCACCAACCAATGGTGCGGCGGGCGTTATTCCTGCTGTGTTGATGTACTACCATCGCTTCATTAAAGAGTTGGATACTAAGCAGTTAAAAGATTTCTTAGCGGTATCGGGCGCGATTGGTATTCTGTACAAAACTAACGCTTCGATCTCTGGTGCGGAAGTAGGATGCCAAGGTGAGGTAGGCGTATCATCCTCTATGGCGGCTGCGGGATTAACGGCACTACGCGGTGGCAGCAATGAGCAGATCTGTATTGCGGCGGAAATCGCGATGGAACACTCATTGGGTATGACTTGTGACCCAATTGGCGGCTTGGTTCAAGTGCCGTGTATCGAGCGAAATGCGATGGGTGCGATGAAGGCAATTAATGCATCTCGCATGGCATTGAAGCGAAACAGCAAGTCTTTGATCTCACTCGATAAGGTCATCGCAACCATGTACCAAACCGGTAAAGACATGAACAAGAAATATCGTGAAACATCACTCGGTGGTTTAGCCTTGATCCATCTAGCTCATCCTTGTGAATAGCTAAGCCAGTTAACCCAGTAAATAATAACGTTAAGCCCAGAGCCTTAGACTTTAGAAATCTATCGCGGCTGGGCTTTTTGTTTTATGTGTTTTAGGGAGCTAATCTGAAAGCGGTAATCGATAGCTGTTTTTCAACTCTTTTACTGAGATGTTCGACTGAATCGCACTCACGCCTTTGACTCGTCTGATCGAGCTAATACGCTCAAAGTACTCTTCTAAATCTTTCGCCAACACTTGCACCATGTAATCGGCGCCGCCTGCAATGCAGTGACACATTGGAATCCAATCGGTTACCGCGACAAACTCTTCGAACGGTTCTGTGTTTTCAACTTCATGATTGCCTAGTGTTACAAGGGTAAAACCAGCCACATGAAAGCCTAATTTCTTACGATTCAGCTTAGCGGCGTAACCATCGATATAGCCAGTTTCCTCCATGCGTTTCCAACGACGCCAGCATGGGGTTTCGCTGAGGTTGACCTTCTCTGCGAGCTTGCTGTTGCTCATGCGTCCGTCTTGCTGGATATGCTCTAAGATGGCGATATCTGTGTCATCTAACACTTCTTTGGTGGATTCTTTCTGTTTCATGGCTATTTTAGAAAAGTCTTGCTCAAATTTGGATTAATATTAGCCTATATAGCAATTTAATTCCTAGTCGAATCTGTAAACTCTCCCCCTATAAATACTTTACTTATTAGGAGTGAGAGGAAATGAGCTCTCAATTAATGCTGGCGTTCTTGCTATTTTCAACATCAATTGCAATTACCCCTGGGGCTGGCAATATCGCATTACTTGGGATTTCAAGTCGTTATGGATTTGCTGCGACTTTACCTTTTATCTCTGGGAACGCTGTTGGCATCATCATCGTATTGGCGGGTTCTAGTGTCGGTTTGGTGAGCCTATTTACCCTTTACCCAGAGCTATACAGCATTTTGAAATACGCGGGTGCGGCTTATTTGCTGTTCATGGCGTGGTCGATTGCGAACATGCAGATCGAAGAAAGCACCACCGACAATCGTTCAGGTTTCATGTCTGGTGTGCTGGTGCAGGTGTTAAACCCTAAAGGTTGGATAGCGTCATTAACCGTGTTTTCACAGTTCATTACTCCGAATGCCGATTACTTGATTCAAGTCGTGACCATTATCGCGGGCATGGTGATTACTGGTGTGCCGTGCATGTTGGTGTGGGCGTATTGCGGCACCATGCTTAAAAAGTTGCTGCAATCACCAAAACAGACGATGTTTGTGAACCGTTGCTTGGGTGGAAGCTTAGCGATGGTGGTTGCCTTCATGCTTTATCAACCTGCATAAATCACAAAGAAAAAAACCACTCCTAAATCCATAGGAGTGGCGTCTAAATGTCGACTAAGTCGTTAACAGTAAAGAATTAAGTTAACAAATATTTAAGGAACTTGAGTTAAAAGCTTTAAGCTTTTCAGTGTAAAGGTTAAGCCGTTTCAGCCTCTTTAACCGGAGCTGAGTTACGGATTAGGTGGTCAAATGCACCTAAGCTTGCTTTCGCACCTTCACCCATCGCAATGATGATCTGTTTGTAAGGTACGGTTGTTACGTCACCCGCTGCGAACACACCTTTCATAGATGTTGCGCCATGAGCGTTAATTTCAATTTCACCGCGTGGTGAAAGCTCTACCTTTGAACCCTTCAACCATTCGCTGTTTGGCATCAGGCCGATTTGTACAAAGATACCTGCGAGTTCGATCTGTTTAAGTTCATCGGTGTTGCGGTCTTTGTATTCCAGACCAGTTACGCGAGTTCCATCACCCAATACCTGTGTGGTTTGAGCCATCTTGATGATTTCGATGTTTGGCGTTGCGTTCGCTTTGTCGATAAGTACTTGGTCAGCGCGCAGTGTGTCCGCAAACTCAAGCACAGTTACGTGTTCCACGATACCTGCTAGGTCGATAGCCGCTTCAATACCTGAGTTACCGCCACCGATAACCGCTGTTTTTTTGCCTTTGAACAATGGACCGTCACAGTGTGGGCAGTAAGCGACGCCTTTATTGCGGTACTCTTGCTCACCCGGAACGTTCATTTCACGCCAGCGAGCACCGGTACTTGTGATAACCGTGCGAGCTCGTAGTGTTGCGCCGCTCTCTAGCTCAACGTGGATGTAGCCGTCTTCAGTGTCTTCTGCTGCAATGATGTTTGCAGCGCGCTGCTCAGTCATCACTTCAACACCGTACTCTTTTACGTGCTCTTCAAGGCTTGCCACTAATTTAGGGCCAGTTGTCGCTTTTACTGAGATAAAGTTCTCAATCGCCATGGTGTCCATCACTTGGCCGCCGAATCGGTCAGCAACCACACCAGTACGAATGCCTTTACGTGCAGCATAAATTGCCGCTGAAGAACCTGCAGGGCCGCCGCCTACAACCAATACATCAAACGGTGCTTGTTGGTTTAGGTTTGCTGCTTTCTTTTCCGCTGCGCCTGAATCAACCTTGTTAAGGATTTCAGCCAGTGACATACGGCCTTGACCAAATAGCTCACCATTAACGAATACACTTGGTACTGCCATGATGTCGCGAGACTTCACTTCATCTTGGAATGCTGCGCCGTCGATCATCGTTGTCTTAACCATAGGATTAATCGCCGACATCATATTGAAGGCTTGAACCACTTCTGGACAGTTTTGGCATGAGAGCGAGATAAAAATCTCTACATTAAGCTCTTGACCGAGTTCTTTAATTTGCTCGATTACGTCCGCTTCAAGCTTGATAGGGTGACCACCACTATGAAGCAGTGCTAGAACCAGTGACGTAAATTCGTGACCCATTGGCAAACCGGCAAAACCGATCGCGGTGCATTTCTCTTGGTTCACGACCTGCATGATAGGGCTGCGAGTGCTTGCGCTGTCATCGCGAGTCACTTCAATTTTATCGGTTAAAGACGAGATGTCATTCGCCAGATCTTGAAGTTTGTTCGCGGTGTCGCTGCCATCCAGGCTAAGCACTAACTGAACATTGGTTTTTAGGTTTTCTAGGTATGCTTTTAGCTGCTGCTTCATTGCTTGATCTAACATAATCGTGCCTGCTCTTAAATTCTGTGTCTTGGTATTGACCAATACCTTCTTGCTGAAAAAGGAAAATAAAAAGGGGCGCAAGTCGGCAAATATTGTGGTGTTGATGGTTTGAAAGGGTGGCGCGCGACTGCCCTTTAGGAGGGGGGCCGAAGCGCGCCTGTAGAACCGTTTAGCTATTCTTGTTAGCTAGGCTTAGATTAAATCTTGCCTACTAGGTCTAGAGATGGAGCTAGAGTCTCTTCGCCTTCTTTCCATTTAGCTGGGCAAACTTCACCTGGATTAGCGGCTACGTATTGTGCTGCTTTAACCTTGCGTAGTAGGTCTTCTGCGTCACGGCCGATGCCTTCAGCTGTGATTTCCATTGCTTGGATAACGCCTTCAGGGTCGATTAGGAACGTTGCACGGTCTGCAAGGCCTTGACCTTCACGCATAACGTTGAAGTTATTTGTGATGTTGCCTGTTTGGTCGCCTACCATGAAGTATTCGATAGTGCCGATTTTGTCAGAAGTATCGTGCCATGCTTTGTGAGAGAAGTGAGTGTCAGTTGATACTGAGTAAACTTCTACGCCGCGAGATTGAAGCTCTGCGTATTTGTCTTGTAGGTCAACTAGCTCAGTTGGACATACAAATGTGAAGTCTGCTGGGTAGAAGAAGAATACAGCCCACTTGCCTTTAACGTCTTGCTCAGTGATTTCTACGAATTCGCCGTTTTTAAATGCTGTTGCGTTGAATGGTTTGATTTCTGTGTTGATCATGTTTTGACTCTCTTTCTAATTTGTAGTGTTTAACGCTATCCCGCGTCGATGTAGATATATTGCATTGCCACCGAAAATTAGTGAAATCGGACATTTCTATAGATTCAATAGGCGAATCCTATCTTCGAAAGGAAAAGACTATCGGTAAAAGCTATCAACAAAAACGATTAACAAAAGCCATCAAACATCAACAACTCCCAATTTAAGTAGCTATGCTCTTTAGGTTGTTCTCTACATTGGGCTTATCTCTATTGGTGTGTGTATCTATGTATCTATGTGTCTATGTAGGTAGGGTTCGGTATGGTTTCTTTGCGTGAGTTGAGTTGTTATATCAAACTGTAAATAACAAAAAATTATCATTAATATAAATTATGATAATTTCAGTTAATTAACGCATGTACCTATACTCTCTCCATCGAAACGAAACACCGAAGCTAGACTTCGAAAAGCACAGAATTTAAAACGAATTTGGAGCAAGTTATGAAAATGAATCACGTAGGCATCATGGTGGGTGACATGGACCAAGCAGTCGAGTTTTACACGAAAGCTCTAGGTCTAAGAATCGTAATGAACAACACCAAAGTGATGGAAGAGCGCGAATCAGCAATCGGCCGCATGTGTATCGCTGTGTTCGGTGAAGGCTTTAAAGGCTTCAACATTGCACACCTAGTAACATCTGATGGTATCGGTGTTGAGCTGTTCGAAATGAAAGAGCGCCAAGAGCGTCACGAAGTTGATTTCTCACGTCTAGGTATCTTCCACTTCTGTCTACAGCTTCCAAAAGAGCAGTTTCATTCAGCGATTAAACGTGTTGAAGAGTTTGGCGGTAAGGTCCGTATGGACATCATGCGTTACCACCCAGAAGACGAACTAAAACAAGCACAAATGGTTTACCTAGAAGACCCGTTTGGCAACCTGTTCGAATTCTACTCGCACACATACGAAGACACTTACGCGACTGACTACGAGTAATAGTGTTATCTACCTGTCATAAGGTAGAAAACCGAAACACCCCCTAAAGAGGATTGGTAGAGATACCAATCTTTTTTTTGTGCCTGCGATATTGAGTGGAAGGTTACGGATAAACCAAGTCAAATGAGTGCTTTGTGCTCTTCGTTGCACTAAAACAAACCGACAATGTTGCTCTTTAGTGCAGCATTAACTTGAGCGAAAACTTAACTGATTGATAAATATGATGTTAAACCATTGGCATATATGTTGCTCTATTGCCTTTATGTAAATTGTATACAATAAAAAATACATAAAGGAAGTCACATGGAACAGAACAGTGAATTGATCTACGGATTAGACGATCGACCATCAGTCAAAGCAGCCAGTTACGCGGCGCTGCAGCATGTATTAGCCAGCTTTGTTGGAATTATCACACCCACGCTCATTATTGGCGGTGTTTTAGGGTTGGGTGAACACATCCCTTATTTGATCAGCATGGCACTGATGGTGTCTGGGGTTGGCACTTTTATACAAGCTAGAAAAATAGGGCCAGTTGGCGCAGGGATGATCTGTGTCCAAGGGACCAGCTTTGCGTTCTTAGGTTCTGTGTTAGGTGCGGGTTTTCTTGTTAAAGCAAATGGCGGTGGGCCGGATGAAATGCTCGCCACCATTTTTGGTGTCTGCTTCTTTGGTGCATTTGTCGAAATCGTCCTATCGCGCTTTATCGAAAAACTCAAAGTAGTGATCACGCCCGTTGTGACCGGCATCGTTATCACGACGATTGGTGTCTCTTTGATTAAAGTTGGCGTCACTGATATCGCTGGTGGTGTTGGTGCAGAAGATTTTGGTTCTGGAAGCAACCTGATGTTGGGTGCGATTGTGCTCGGAACCATAGTGGCACTTAACCTAAGCAACAACACCATGGTAAGGCTGTCGTCGATTTTAGTCGGATTGGTTGTAGGGTGGGGCGTTGCTATTCTGATGGGCAAAGCACCCATGGTTTCTTTTGCATCTCAACCGTTATTGAGCATTCCAGTTCCATTTAAATATGGCTTCGCTTTTGATTGGCAAGCCTTCCTGCCTATCGCTTTTATTTACTTGATTACCGTTATTGAAACCACGGGTGACCTTACCGCCAACAGTATGTTCTCAGGGCAGCCAGTTAAGGGGCCAAAATACATCAATCGACTCAAGGCTGGCGTGCTGGGTGACGGTGTGAACTCGCTCATCGCAGCGGTATTCAATACTTTTCCGAACACGACTTTCAGCCAGAACAACGGTGTGATCCATTTTACGGGGATCGCGAGTCGCTACATCGGCTACTTCATTGCCGCGATTCTTTTTCTGTTAGGGTTATTTCCCATCTTAGGTGCGGTTTTAATGACGATTCCAAAGCCAGTATTGGGCGGGGCGACATTAGTGATGTTCGGTACGGTTGCTGCGGCGGGCATCAAAATCATCGCCAATGAAAAACTGGATCGCCGCAGAATTATGACGATTGCCATCTCACTAGGCTTAGGGCTTGGGGTGATGCTAGTGCCGGATTTATTGAAAGAAGCACCCAAGCTAGTGCAAAGCATATTTGGGTCACCTGTAACCATGTCTGGTATTGCCGCGCTTGTGACTACCGGGTTGATGTCTTTGGTGCCTGAAACAAAAGCCAAGCAGATTTCGAACGTCGTACAGACCAGTAAAGCGTAACTTATACAGCCGAGAAGAAGCGTAGGTGACTGATTACGGACAATTGCGCTTAAGGCAGAAAAACGAATTACCCCTAAAGAGGATTGGTAGAGATACCAATCCGCTTTTGTATTTGGATGTTTGGCTGAGTGACTTATCTACATGAAGCGATTAAGAAATATACAGATTTAAGACGTTGTTAAAGTTGACGTTTTGACGATAAAACCTTTCATGAATATGACGGAAGAAAGTGTCGTTCATGAAAACATTCCGTCATCATACCGAATGGTAGCCTTGGCTGAGCAGTGACTATACTCAGCATTATATTGCTAACCAACAACAACGAAAATAGAGAAACATGCAGAGATTAGCGCACACAAACCACATGAAAAAATTACATATTATCTTTACCGCTCTTATCCTTATGATATTAGCCGGATGCACCTCAACGTCGGCTGTCGGCAGTTCTAAAACAAAGGAATATGCCAAGTCACATGCTCTTGCTGGTAAAGCTTCTTGGTATGGCGATAAATTCCATGGAAGGCTCACAGCAAGTGGTGAGACGTATAATATGAATGCGACTACTGCGGCTCATAAAACCTTGCCATTCGGGACTATCGTGAGAGTGACCAATACAAACAATAACAAGTCTGTTGATGTGAAAATTAATGATCGAGGCCCTTATGTAAAAGGCCGAGTGATCGACCTGTCGCACAAGGCATTTGCAAAAATCGGCAACGTTAAACAAGGCACCGTGCCTGTTAAAATCGAGATTGTTGATGATAGTAATACCTTTCGATACAAACACTAGAATCCCCTCCTAACCTCCCCTTGGTTTACATCTCCGATCCCTTACCAGTAGTGGGAAAGGGGAGGAACAGAACCTCGATATCGGTGAATCAATAGCTCATTTATGCTTACTCAATAAGGCTGCTTTGTAGCCTTATTTGTGCCTTTCGATAATCCATTTTTAATAAGATTATCTTATTTTCAGTATGTGGGTTGATGATGTTATGTGGTCAATAAATCAGTGTCTTAGCTTTCTTATCATTAGGGTTCATTGAAATTCATTGTGAAATAATGAAAAGCTAACCTAATCCAAGTTGAGCTTTGGTGTGATTAACAGTGAAAGCCTAAGGGCAATTACATTTAGTTACTTACTGAAGTAAAACTGAAATATTAGTTACACGGTTCTGAAATTTTTGGTGTTTAGCTTATGTGATTCTATATCGAATTCAAATAAGGAAATACCCGTGAAGCTAACCCCTGTCGTTGCAGCCGTAATTATGTCTTTCAGTTCAGCAAGTTTTGCTTTTAGCTTGCAACAATCTGCTAATGAAAACAGTGAAGATCTCGTATGGACAGGGCACCTAAGCCCAGACAGCGACACGGTAATGTCTGCGATGCTCGCGGCTCATATCTATGGCGGTACAGCGACAGTACCAGAGCCTATCAATCCAGAATCCACCTTCATCTTGAACTACTGTAATGCTGAATCACCACGCGTAGAGACAGATTACTCTTCATACCGAGTGGGGCTGGTGGACTTCAATCAAGTCACTCAACTAGCACCAACTATCGACCAAGCATCGATTGTTGCTGTGGTTGATCATCACGCAATTGGTGGCTCACCGATTAACACCCCACAAATTGTCGAAATGGATATTCGAGGTTGGGGATCGGCTGCAACTATTCTGGCTGACAACGCTGAAAAGCTGGATGTGACACTACCTAAGCACCTTGCTTGTGTAGGCTTAGGCGCGATCCTTTCTGACACTGTGGTATTCCAATCATCAACCACGACTGAGCATGATCGTGAATATGCTGAAAAACTGGCAAAAGTTGCAGGTATTTCAGATATCGAAGATTTCGGCCAACAGATGCTGATTGCTAAGTCGGATCTCAGTCATCTTTCTTCTGAAACCATTCTGACGCTGGATTACAAAAACTTTAAATACGGTGGCAAACAGGTGGGTATCGGTGTGGCTGAAACGCTAACGGCTCAGCAATTGATTGACCGCAAAGATGAGCTTTTGGCGGCTATGAAAGCCTACAAAGAAGAGAACGGGCTAGACTATCTGTTCTTCTCTATCACAGACACTAAGAACAAAGAAGCAAACTTACTTTGGGTGGATGAAAGTGACTACCAAGTCATCAAATCTGCTTTCAATGCTGAACCAACAAGCGATATGTTGACGCTAGAAGGTGTAACTTCGCGTAAGCGTCAGATTGGCCCTGCGGTACAGAAAGCCATTGAGAGTTTGTAGAGAATAAGAGCCGTTACTTTATAAATAAGTAGTGAAAGGATTGGTAGAGATACCAATCCCTTTTTGTTTTTGGGTCGTGTTGAACTGGATTTGGATAAAATTGAGTTGCGCTTTTTCTAAATTAACAAAGCTTATGGATAAGCCAGATCTAACATAGCCCTTTATGACACGAACCCCCAAGGACATTCACGACCAAGCACGTGAAGAGTTGGAGTTGGACTTAGAGTGGTCTTAAACAAGTAACCAATGCTAGTCGCGGATTTCCATTATCGGTAAGTTAGTATTCATAGTTTTAACTAATAATACAGTGTTTTATTGTTTATATTAAATCCCAGACAGAATGACTAACAGGACAATGAAATGACCTCAATCAAAACCATTGGTTTAACAGCTATCGCACTTGCACTTATGACAATTACTGGCTGTACCAGCTTAAAGGTAAAGGCTGCGAACGCCTTCGTGTCTGACCCAATTATCACACACGCAGACCACGACCAACTTACCGAAGCCAGTTCGAAAATCGATGGTATTCGTTATACATCAATGACGACGACGATCATCACGACCAAAGCAGCCAAGCGCACAAATGGAGTTGCTCGCGTAGACATCGAGGCTGATGGAATCGAAGAGGTGCAATCAAAATGGCATGGTGAAGAACACGTTTGTCAGATGTACCACGATCGCATGAACAATCCAGAAACTGAGGGCCTGTCAGACATCGTTGGCAATGGATTGGCGCTGAACTACCAGATCGCTATTCGTGGTGTTGATGGTCAGTCCTATACTTGTTCTGGGCATGTAGATCCCCAATAACAAAAAATAACACTGCGCTTTACTGGGTCTATTTCAAAATTTGGAAACGAATTTTTTTTATCGCTGTTTGGTGAGCAATGTACCTGTTTTTCACATTAGCTAGTTGTATTACTCGTGCCATACCTAATGAAACGTTTAAGGCACTTTCGAGAAAGGAAGTGCCAAAGGTAAAAATTCATCCTACGAAGCACCTGTACATAAATGAGCTTCGGAGAACCAAGTATTAGCAAATCACGAATTAGCATAAGTATGGAAAGTCACTAAGCTCACTGTCCAGTATTGTTTTTACACAAATCTGACATTGATGAATGCCATAAGCTATCGATATAAACATCAATATATTGTATTATTATATCCGTATTTATACTTATTAGGATTTTCTATGTTGATTCACGAATTTTCGAATAAGGACGTTACCGCTGAGCATGTAATTTTAGCTCAAGCAATACTAGCAGGGACTGCTCAAGGTGATAAAAGTAAAGCACAGCGCTTTATGATTTTTGTAAATGAGATTCCCGATGCGCCGACTGTGCAAAACCTGATTCCACGCTTTAGTCAATTTATGAAGCTCTTTAAAGCCAGCTGACATTCAAAATACGTTACACAGGGATGTGTAATTAAGATCACCAACTCCCCCCACTTTTAAACTCTATCTGACCCTATGCTCGCTCTATATCTAGCCATTGTTGTCGGAGGACAATAGAGTTTGATCAATTTTAAAAACGTTTCTGGACAATTATTTGCCAGTGCTTTTGCTAAATTAGCAATCCATGAATAATCAGAGGTATGGCAAAGTTGTTCTGAAGTGCCAATGCAATGAGTAGAATCGCACTAGCAAAAGGTGGGATTCGTTATGTTAGCTGTTGTTCGATTTTTCCCTATATACTTCAATGATTTCACTTTTTTCTGGACTTATATTTGCCGCAAATGTTGATATATCCATTTCTAAGTAACGCCAGCCCTCAGCGTCCACACCGGATTGAACATATATTTCCAAATTGAAGTCCAATGATTTTCCATCTTGATAGATTTTTTTCTCTATGACGAATGGACTGTCTTGTACGCGATGAAAGAAGAAGTCAGATGCGAAAAAAGCAGCTCTATACTCGCTTTGGTATTTGAATTCAGCATGTTTAAGGTAAACTTCTCGCCAAAACTCACCAATAATCGATTTAGGGTGATTGTGTATATCATAATATTCAACCTCCCCATGACTAAAAAACTGGTGCCCATTCGGACTTTCAAATTTTTCGTAGGATTCATTTAAAAACTGCATAAAAAAATCGAAGTTATCTCTATGCAACTCTACAGCATACTTAGAGTCACCGATTGCAGCCTCATCTTTTTTTGTACTCATACAAAAAACGAAATATTGTTTTAAATATTCTTCATCATTTCCTGCGCTGATACACTTAAACTCAATCCCCTTAAACCTCCCAACTGGAAGCTTTTCCGGAAAGTGTTGATACTCTTCAGGAAGAAAGCTCACTGAACCTTCGGAGGAGTCAGCTCGACCGACATCATCTTCAATTTTTATGTATTTCGTTAGCTCATAGAAGCGAAATATACCTAGGGATATCTTTTCAGCGATATCTAGGGAAGGAGTAAATTTGTATAGTTTCATTTTTATTTTATTCCGTACGACACAAACCATTGAGCACTCGGACAGCTAACACCCAAATAAGTGGTGAACAACGCGACCACCCAACCTTAAACCTTGCCACATTCAGCACTAAAGCTGACCCAAACTGAAATTGCCAAGCGTTGAGAATCCGCCTTAAATGCTTATGTTCAATCTTCAGTAGTTTGTAGATCTAATGTAAGCGTGTCATGAACAC
>NZ_JBFRKQ010000054.1:0-100938 GCF_041469505.1 Vibrio sp. 10N.286.49.E11 | reverse complement strand
ATCCGCGATGAACCTTTTTTGTTGGCGATCTATGACTTCTTCTTTGTACTCGACAAAGTAAACTGATTAATCAGCGATTCAAGATGATCAGATAGCTCTTCTAAGTCATTGCTGATGTTGCGAGTTTCAGCCGCGGATTGCGATGTGTTGTTGGCGTGAGAGGTGATGGTTTCAACCTTTTGTTGAACATCTTGAGTCGCTTGTGTGGTGGATTGCGTTTGCTGCTGAATATTCTGTGCGTGAGCCAGCACCTGTTTCATCTCTTCGACCACACCATTCATTTCAATTGAAAGTGCGTCGATATCGGTTGAGCTTTGATGGGCTTGTTCGCAAACGCGATCGGCAGAAGTCAGCGACTCTTCGCTGCCTTGCTGGAACTGATGAATGATTGACTCAATACTGCCTGTTGCTTCAGCGGTTCGTGATGCAAGATGGCGAACTTCATCAGCCACCACCGCAAACCCACGACCTTGTTCTCCCGCACGTGCCGCTTCAATTGCTGCATTCAAGGCCAGAAGATTGGTTTGGTCAGCAATGCCACGAATCACACTCAATATTGAAGAGACCTCTCCGGTTTGCTCATTGAGTGTCAGTATTTTGTGTTTCACTTCTTCTATGCTGCTAACGAGGTTTTTTATCTCACTGCTTGCTTCGTGTGCTTGGTTGGCACTCTTACACGCCACATCAGCGGTGTGATTGATAAGCTCTGAAGCTGTTAAAGTCGCTTGTTCTACATTGACTTGCTGTGCCTGTATTCCTTCGACATTATGTTGCACTTCGGCGGTTTCGCTTTGCTGGTCACTGGCGGCTTGCTCGGTAATTTGCGCGACACTAGTCAGTTGGTTGGCAGACGCATTCAGTTTGTGCGAGGTGTTTTGTACCTTTTCTAAGCTGTCGGATACGGTTCCCATGAACGAGTTGATGGAGTTAGCCAGCGTGCCAATCTCATCCTTGCTTTGTTCCGGCAGGCGAGTGGATAGGTTTTTATCGTTGCTGACTTGGGTCATAAAGCGAGAAGTCTGTTGCAGCGGGCGCACGATAATCTTACGAATTAATCCCATCGTAAGGACAAATCCGGCAAACGAGATCACTGCCATAATGCCAATAGCAGCCATGGTTTGAGTGTTAATCAGCGAGTTAACATGGTTAAGGTTATATTCGAGACGAATCGCACCCAAGACTTCACCTTCTGGTGCCATATGACAGGCGACACAATTGGTTCCTCGGTAATCTTCACTCGACTTCATTGGCAGAGCAATAACCAAGCCTTTGCCCCAATCAGCAGAAAAAGGTTCGATAACGGTTTCGCCCGCTAGCGCTCGTTTATCAATATCGTCAACCGGTGTTTGGTTGTCATTACCTGGGCCATATAACTTGCTGACAGCGTCGGCGCGTAAAACACGAACGTCTTCAATGCCTTCTTGAGCCAGTGCTTTCTGACGAAGGGTCTCTTTTTGTGCCATGGTGCCGGTGAGCATCATCATATTGAGGCTATCGAAGTAGTTACTTGCTTTGTCGTGAAGCTGCTCACTTAACACTGAGTTTACAAGTTGCTTTTGTTGCGAATATTGGAAATAGGTCGATATTGCCAGCAAAAAGGTGAACACGATGGCGAGGGCCACTAGGATTTTAAAGGTGATTGTTGAGCGCATAAGGTGTTTGTTTTTATTAATTATAATGACGCAAATACTGTACTAGTAAGAATTCCTACCACCTATGGGGTATAACGAATTGTGTGACCACACTCCGGTTGTGGTTATGTTTCTGTGATGTAGCGAGTTTGTGTCGTGTCTGATGTTGAAATGGAACGCGCTTCAAGCTCCTCGTTGTTCTTAAAACAGACTGTTGTTTTGGGAAAATTGAAGTGCAGCATCGAGTTTTGATTGTGCTGATAATTAGAAAAGCCTAGGTTGTTAATTAGCTCGATGTATTTGTCCGCTTGTCTTTTATCAATAAAGACTATTGTTTTAGACGACTTAGTGGTCAATTTATATCCAAATGGTTGTTTTGTTCAATTTAATAGCAAAAATTGTGGTTATAGCGTTGTGTTTCGAGGCTCATTCGATAAGATGAAAAGACCTCTATGATAGAGGTAGGGCAGCAACGGATACGCTGCTTCAAATACTATGGAATGTGACTTATTGGACACATACATGAAATTCAAGATTACATCACCGATTATTGAACCTACGGAAGGTTCACCACATCAGTTAATGCTTACTCACGCTTCTCGTTTTACCTCTTTTAAGACAAGCTCCCCTTTGAACGCCCTGTTCGACAACGTCTCTGCACGCTTCTTTACCGCTTATCGCTCCTATTGTTATTCGTTTTATAACTTTATTTCTATCTGAACTCCTTTGTCATCCGCTCGATGAACGAAGACTCACATCTATAAAAACTAAACAAATAAGTTAAAAACAATGAATATTAAAATGATGGGTAGCTCCCTAATTATCGCTGGTACCGCTCTCGGTGCTGGTATGCTTGCGATCCCAATGGTATTAGCTCAATTCGGATTGCTTTACGGCACACTGCTTATGGTACTGATCTGCTTCGGTACGACTTACGCAGCATTACTACTTCTAGAAGCGACCATCAAAGCGGGTGGCGGTCTAGGATTAAACTCTATTGCCCGAAAAACCTTGGGTAAACAAGGTCAGTTGCTTACCAACGGCTTGCTATACGCGTTGTTGATTTGCCTATTAATGGCTTACATTCTGGGCGCAGGTGACTTGCTGAGTAAGTTACTGTCTAACTTTGGCGTCGAAATTACCGCGACTACCAGCCAAACCGTGTTTACCTTGCTTGCTGGCGCAGTAGTCGCAAGTGGTACTGGTGTGATTGATAAGCTCAATCGAGCATTGTTCTTCGTGATGCTTGCTAGTTTGTTTGCAACCATGGCCTTCTTAGCGCCGAGCATGACTCAAGAAAACTTGATGCAGGTAACCAGCCATGACCACGTTGACCTAATCAAAACCAGTGCCATCCTGTTTACGAGCTTTGGCTTTATGGTGGTGATTCCAACCTTGGTTTCTTACAACCACGAAGCGACAGACAAACAGCTGCGTAACATGGTGATCATCGGTTCTCTGATCCCATTAGTGTGTTACTTGTGTTGGTTGTTTGCGGTAGTGGGCAACTTGAGTGAAGAGCAATTCAGAAGCTTTGAGAACGTATCAGATTTGATGGCGGCGTTTGAGGCTCAGTCTCCTTGGGTGGGTAACGTTCTGTCTACCTTCACAGGCTTGGCGTTGTTGACCTCTTTCTTTGGTGTGGCGATGGCGTTGTTCAACCAGAACAAAGACATGTTCAACCAAAATACAGCGGTAACGTACTGCATTAGCTTTATCTTGCCGTTGGCTGGTTCATTGCTTGCGGCAGACAAGTTCCTACAAGTACTGAATTACGCAGGTATCATCTTGGTGTTCCTAGCGGTGTTTGTTCCTCTGGTTATGGTCCACAAACAGCGTTTCATGAAAGTTGCTGATGACCGATACCGAGCAGAAGGTGGCAGCGCAATGATGTTGTTCTCACTGCTGTTTGGTTGCTTCCTGCTTATCTCACAAGTGATCTAGTTCTTTGGTCCATTATCTAAGATGCGAATCGAGCATCTTAGATATAAGTGGCCGGAATTCAGATACAAAAAAGGAACGCATCGGCGTTCCTTTTTATTATCTTCTGATTAAAAACAGATTGATTCAAAGGCTATCAACAAACAACCTTAACAGCCAAACCACCTTGAGAAGTCTCACGGTATTTAGCGTTCATGTCTTTACCTGTTTCTAGCATTGTTTCGATAACTTTATCTAGAGAAACAGTAGGAGCAGAAGAACGACGAAGTGCCATACGAGTCGAGTTGATTGCTTTAACTGCAGCAATACCGTTACGCTCGATACATGGTACTTGTACTTGGCCAGCAACTGGGTCACATGTTAGACCTAGGTTGTGCTCCATGCCGATTTCTGCAGCCATACATACTTGCTCAGGGCTACCACCCATAAGCTCAGCAAGACCAGCAGCAGCCATAGAGCATGCCACACCAACTTCACCCTGACAGCCAACTTCAGCACCAGAGATTGAAGCGTTACGCTTGTAAAGACCACCGATCGCGCCAGAAGCTGCGAAGTAACGGATGTAATCTTTCTCTGTCACTGTTTGGATGAACTTATCGTAGTAAGCCAATACAGCAGGGATGATGCCACATGCGCCGTTTGTTGGTGCCGTTACTACACGGCCGCCAGCTGCATTTTCTTCGTTTACTGCGAAAGCAAACATGTTTACCCAGTCAACAACCGACATTGGATCATTGGTTGTTTTTTCTGAAGTCATTAGCTGTTGGCGAAGTGCTGCTGCACGGCGAGGAACACGTAGTGGACCAGGCAGGATACCTTCAGTATTCATACCGCGATCCATACACTCACGCATAGTTTTCCAGATGTTAGCGAAGTAAGTGCGAGACTCTTCGTCTGAGTGGAACGCTGCTTGGTTTTTCATAACCAGTGTACTGATAGAAAGACCGCTTTCTTTGCACTGATTAACCAGCTCTTCAGCTGTTGTGAATTCGTAAGGTGCTTTGATTGGGTTTTCTTCTTCTTTGCCGAAGTTCTCTTCGTCAACGATGAAACCGCCGCCAATTGAGTAGTACGTTTTTGAGTATGCAACTTCGTCACCAACCCATGCATGAATGCTCATGCCGTTCTCGTGTAGAGAAAGGTTGCTAGTGTGGAAGTTCATACCGCCATCGCGTGGGAACGATACTGTATGACAGTGCATGCCAACAGGAAGGCGCTCAGTTTCTTCTACGCGAGCAATGAAGCCAGCAATAGAATCGATATCAACACGCTCAGGAGTATTGCCAGCAAGACCCATGATGATTGCGATATCTGTGTGGTGACCTTTCCCTGTCAGTGATAGTGATCCATATACGTCCACGGTGATTTTAGTGATGTCGCGCAATTTTCCCATTGAACGTAGGTCATCAATAAATTCTTTACCCGCTTTCATTGGTCCAACTGTGTGTGAGCTCGATGGACCAACACCGATTTTATAGATATCAAATACACTAATCATAGCGATTACCTCAAAAAGAGAGCCTCCCAAGGGGGGGCGGGAGGCTCATTTATTATCATTATATTTTTTGTCTAATCTCGCGATATAAGATGGATGCCATCTTATAAAAACGGCTTGAGATTAAAGAGCGCCGTAGATTACAGAACTAATAGCCGCTAGACCACATAAAGCTGTAAAGATTTGTACAGGTGCTGAAGTTTTGTACTTAGCCATTGCTGGTACTTTTTGCATCGCGAATACAGGCATTAGGAACAGGATAGCTGCAATCATTGGAGCACCCATTGTTTCAATCATACCTAGGATACTTGGGTTAACTACCGCAACAATCCAAGTAGTAACAACGATGAACGCTAGAGATGCTTTTTCGATAGTGCTTACTGAAGAACCAGAGCGAGACTTGATTAGACCAACAAGACCTTCGTGAGCACCTAGGAAGTGACCGAAGTAGCTAGAAGTAATCGCTGCGAACGCTACTAGAGGACCCATGTAAGAGATAAGTGGAGACTCATGTACGTTTGCTAGGTAAGAAAGAACAGAGATGTTCTGTGCTTGTGCTGTTGCTAGTTGCTCTGGAGATAGAGAAAGCACTACAGAGAATACGAAGAACATTACAAAACCCATCAGCATCATTGCTGCGCCACCAGTGATCGCGTCAGTTTTCTTAACTGCGTCATCACCGTATACACGACGTTGCTCTTTAGAGAACTGTGAAATGATTGGGCTGTGGTTGAAAGAGAACACGATGATTGGAATAGCAAGCCAGATAATAGAAGGCATTGTTGACCATTCTGGGCTTACGTCCATCATTGAAGTGTTCCAATCAGGAACTAGGTAAAAAGATAGCGCTAGTAGGATGAATACTAGTGGGTAAACCATTGCTGAAGTTGCTTTAAGCATCAGCTCTTTACCGAATACAACACCTGCTGTCATAGCAAGGATAAGTGCACCAGAAAGAAGAGGACGAGGAATAGATTCCATACCCATTTGGTTTACTAGGAAAGAATCAACTGTGTTTGTGATACCAACACCGTAGATAAGAACGATCGGGTAGATAGCGAAGAAGTAAGCAAAAGTAATAATGTTTGCGCCAGTCTTACCGAAGTGTTCTTCTACTGTATCTGTAATGTCAGCTTCAGGGTTTTTAGCAGACAGTACGAAACGAGCTAGAGATTTGTGTGCGAACCAAGTCATTGGTGCCGCAATTAGAGCTAGGATAACTAATGGCCAAAAACCACCCGCACCAGCTTTGATTGGAAGGAATAGTACGCCAGCACCAACTGCTGTACCGAATAGTGATAAACACCAGGTAAAATCTTTATAGTTAAACTTGCTTGAATCTTTAACGGCATTTGCCGAAGAAGTTGTTGTGTTCATGTTAAATTACTCATTTTTTGGGAACAGGAAATAAGTCGGGGCTAATTCTGCAGAATTTTCTTCTGCAAAAAATAGATCTAAATCATGTAATGAAACGGCGTGTCACATGATATGCGAAAAACGAATTTTTGATCACGAAAATAGCGTGCTACATGTGATTTATGTTTATGCATGGTATTAGTTTTATTTATGCGAAAGGCGGGGTTGTATAGATTTATACCAGGGAAACGTTTGCGTAAAATTGCATTAATAAATCTGTTCCATAGAAAGTCTGGATTTTGTTAACAGAGATTAAACAAAACGTAGTTGCTATGTGATTCATTGCAGTACTTGTTGCTGCAGCGATTGGATAATTTGCGCCGTAACGCCCCAAATTAGGTGCTCTTGGAAAGGCATCGCAAAAACCCGATGCTTGATTTGTTTAAAGTTAACAGTGTGGCTGTGTAACTTGGCTTGGTCTAAAACATAGCTAGCGGATACCTCAAAAATTGAGGCAACTTCGTTCTCATCAATGATGGCTTCATAGTCAGGATCGACCATGGCAATAATCGGCGTCACAGAAAATTTACTAATAGTACTCAATGCTGGTAATTGCCCAATAATTTTAACTTGATCCGATCGAATTCCCACCTCCTCATGGAGCTCTCTGAGTGCAGTGAATTGCATAGAAGGGTCAGAAAGTTCGTGTTTACCACCAGGAAAGCTGACTTGGCCGGGGTGATGCTTTAAATGAGCCGCTCTTTTAGTAAAAATGACATGTAAACCATCTTCTCTTTCAACTAAACCTACCACCACTGCCGCTTTACGTAATTGCTCGCCACTGATGTGCGAAACACGCTCTACTGACTCAGGATGATAGCCAACGGTAGGGTTAAGTTGGAATTGCTGAAGGAAGTTTTCTTTATTCATATCAAGCCAATATATTGATTATTATGATTTTAAGTATAGACATAACCGTGGGTTGATTACCAATATCGAGTTTTTCTTCATTCACTTTCCCTCTTTTAGTTATCAATTGGGCGTCATGAGAGGCTGTTTACCGATGAATCTCCTCAAAATGACGATTTTTGCTATATTCAATATGTGCATACAGGCGAGTAAGCGTTACCCATGTCATAAAATTGGGTGACGAAACGTAGATTTTTTGTTTAAGAATTTGATAACAATAACTTAGTGGACCATTCTAAAAAGAAATAGAAGAAAAGGTATGAGATGAAAGGAATCATATTCACCGAATTTTTAGAGCTTGTTGAAGACAAGTTTGGGCTAGAGCTTTTGGAAGAAGTTCTAGAAATGTCAGAAGATGAAGGGATCTATACGTCGGTCGGCAGTTACGACCACAAAGACCTTGTCAGGTTGATTATCAACTTGAGTAAGAAAACCGATATTGATGCGGCAAGCTTGCAACGCGTGTTTGGGCAGTCTGTATTTAAGAACTTACTGGCCTCATTACCGAATAAAGCGAGCCTTGCTCACAGCAATACCACCTTTCAATTTATTCAGCACGTAGAGCGTTACATTCATGTTGAAGTGAAGAAGCTCTATCCAGATGCTGAGCCACCTGAATTCAGTTTTATCACCACGAACGAAGCACAACTTGTTTTTGACTACAAAAGCGCAAGGTGTATGTCTCATGTTTGCTTAGGGCTTATTGAAGGATGTGCTGAATACCACGGTGAATCTATCGCGGTGGAGATGACGCCACAAAATGATGACCAAAGCGTGGTTAGGTTTAATCTCAAAGTAGAAAAGTAATATGGATCTGGCATCTGCCCTAGAGAAGAAGCTTAAGCGTCAAATCGCGGCAAGGAAAGCGGCTGAAGGATTGTTGGAACAGAAGAGCCTCGAACTGTTCGAGGCTAACCAACAGCTTGAGCTTGCTTTGCGTCAGTTAGAAAAGCGCTCCAACGCGAATATACGCCGCATTGAATTCCAAGAACAAATCGACAACCTGTTGATTGATTTTGGGCGCGCGTTTCTAAGAAATGATCTCGATGATGTCATGCTATCTGAACTAACGACCAACGTGACTAACAGTTACTTAATCGAAGCCAGTCGTTTGATTCTACCTCCCAAGCTCATC
Organism: Vibrio sp. 10N.286.49.E11; assembly: GCF_041469505.1. Lineage (NCBI taxonomy): Bacteria > Pseudomonadati > Pseudomonadota > Gammaproteobacteria > Vibrionales > Vibrionaceae > Vibrio > Vibrio sp. 10N.286.49.E11. The sequence continues at coordinate 92,411 of NZ_JBFRKQ010000054.1, read as the reverse complement.
CCTCAGTTACAGACCTATGATTATGGCGATGAGACTGTCGAGGTGTTAGAGCAAGACATTCAAGAACCTCATTGGCAAGACAACCTACTGACCGTGCCCTTAGAGGTTGAAAAAGTCATAGTTGGTGCGTTAATCGTCAGAGTCAGGTTGTTAGACCAAGACTACGAGTTTATCCAAAGCCAACTGTTGTTGGTCACGGACCTTATCTGCAGTGCCTTAACCCATCAACTAGCAATCAACCGAAATATTGAATCACGTAAACGAGCGGAAGAGTCCGAAAGGGCAACGCGTGACTTTGTGGCCATGATTAATCATGAGTTAAGAACTCCACTTAATGGCTTACTAGGCAGTGCCGAGTTGATCAGTGATACCGAACTGAATAGCTCTCAGCGTGAGATAGTGAACAACCTGAGCCAATCTGGAGAGTTTCTCCGAACCATCATTAATGATCTATTGGATTACAGCAAAATTAACGCAGGGATGTTAGAGCTTATTCCAAAGAAATTTGCCCTACGTGATTTGAGAAACACGATTGAAAGCATCTTCGTCAATCGAGCAATTGAGAAGCAGCTCGAATTCAATATCAGTGTTACGTCAAACGTTCCCTCCCATTTCCAAGGCGATTTAGAGCGCATCACACAACTGTTTGTGAACTTAATAGGTAATGCGATTAAATTTACAGAAGAAGGGCATGTGAATGTTGATATTGAGTGGGACAAAAACCAATTTGTTTTCTCTGTAGAAGATACCGGAGTCGGAATCGCTGAATCGGCGCATAAGACGCTGTTTGAACCTTTTACGCAGGCAGATAACTCAAGTAGTCGGAACTATGAGGGTACAGGACTTGGGTTAGCGATTTGTCGCAAACTGGTGGCTCTGATGAATGGTGATATTGGGGTGACCAGTGTCGTTGGTTCAGGCACGACGTTTACCATCTCGATTCCTCTTCAAGTTGTCGATGTTCCGGCAGAGAGTGATAGTGTCGCCAAGGGCTTTGAGTCTGAAGCGGAATTGTCACTACTTAAAGTGCTGGTGGTTGATGATATTAAGATGAACCAGATCATCATCCAACAGATGCTTCGTAAACATGAGATTGAACCAGCTATCGCAAGCAATGGTGTCGAAGGGTTTGAGCTCGCGTCAGACAACGAATACGACATTGTATTCATGGATTGCAGAATGCCTGTTATGGACGGGTTTGAAGCAACAGAGAAGCTAAGAGAGAAGGGTTACGTTAAATCTATTGTGGCACTGACCGCCGGAACGACATTGGAAGAACGCGAACGTTGTATTCAGTGTGGAATGGATGACATTTTGAGTAAGCCTTACACCGCCAACGATCTGAAAGAGATGCTCAAGAAGTGGGGTGTCTCAGCGGTGAAGGTCGCTTAAACACGCGAATAAAGCGTTGTGAGTTATGTACTCTAACTTACAGACTAAAAAACCGAAGTGATCTTACGATCCTTCGGTTTCTTTTTATATCGAACTTTTGCTAGCCGTTAAGCTACGGAACTCGTCATTAAGTCGCGGAACTCGCAGTTAATGACACTAGGTTTAGCAATCTTCAAGTACCGGTAGAATTCGACTCAGCTTATCCAGTGTTTCTTGGTATTCAGAAGCACAATCACTATCAAATACCACACCACCGCCAGCCCAAGCATAAAGCGTGTTGTTCTCGGCGACTAATGTACGAATGGTAATACTGGTATCCATTCTGCCATTTCGGCTGATGTAGCCAATACTGCCGCAGTACGCTGAACGTCGATGCGGTTCTAACTCTTCAATGATCTGCATCGCGCGAACTTTTGGTGCGCCAGTAATCGATCCTCCAGGGAAACAGGCTCTCAGAAGGTCAGTTGCAGAGTATTGGTCATCAAGGTCCGCTCGTATCGTGCTCACTAAGTGGTGCACGGCAGGGAAGCTTTCAATATCGAAGAGCTTTGGTACATGCACTGTGCCCGGTTTTGCTACTCGGCCAATGTCATTACGAAGTAGGTCGACGATCATCAAGTTTTCCGCCTGATCTTTATCGGCGCTTGCTAGGTCTTGCGCGTTGGCATTATCAATCATCGGGTCCTCAGAACGAGGTCGTGTGCCTTTGATTGGCTTGGTTTCAATGACGTTGTCTTTGAGTTCTAAGAAACGCTCTGGCGAAACACTGATGATTGCGCAGTCGGCCAAACGGATAAAACCCGAAAAGGGCGCTGAGTTGTACTGTTCTAACTTGTCATAAGCCAGCCATTCACTACCTTGGTATTGGGCATTGAAGCGCTGAGCTAAGTTAATCTGATAGCAGTCCCCGGATAACAGGTACTCTTGAACACTATCGAACTTAGTGGCGTAGCTCTCTTCGCTCATATTGGATTGCCACGGTGTGGTTAACCCAAAGGGCGCATGTGATAGGTGTGATTGAGCCATCTGCTGCATTAGCCAATCATGATGTTCATCGATATTGCTACCGACAATACACGCCGTTTTCAATTGGTGGTCAACGATAACAGCCCATTCATACAAGCCAACTGCCATGTCAGGTGCTTCAATATCACGCTTTGCGAGTGATGGAAGTGTCTCGACTCTGCGCCCTAAATCATAGCTAAAATAGCCTAAAGCGCCGCCAACGAATGGCAACTGAGTGTGCTCTTTAGTCGCAGGCAATAATTGTTGCTGATATTGGTCGAGTAGTTCGAAAGGATCAGAGTCTGAAACCTCGCACGTCTCATTAACATTAACGGTCGTTTCTGCACCGATTGTCTCGAAGGTGGCGATGGGTTGAGCAACTAAAATATCGTATCGACTATCAACGTGGCTTTCTGAAGCGGAGCGTAATAGCATTGCCCACGGCAGGTTTTCAATATGGAAAAACAGCTGTTTAGCTAAAGTTGATTGATATTCAAGCGGCTTGATTTGGATAGAGCGAAATTCGTTGTTATTCATTTGTTTAATTTGTGACAAAGAGTTCGATCACTGCATGGCGTGTGAGAGGAAGCAAGAGTATCATAAATTGAAAATAAAATGGGTTCTTGATTAGAACGGAGTAATCCAAGTGGTTTAGTTTAAAGCTATGCAAGCGATTGCTAAAGCAACTAAATACAGCTCAACACAATAAAAAGCTAAACCACCTAATTCGATTTGGCACATATAGTCAAACTGTGAACCCACATGGAACCAGAACAATAAAGAGGCATGCAATGACGGTTATTCGTAAGCAAGATGTGATCAGCAGTGTCGCTGACGCACTTCAGTACATTTCTTATTATCACCCTTTAGACTTTGTCCAAGCCCTAGAAAAAGCGTACGAGAAAGAAGAGAGCCAAGCAGCTAAAGATGCGATCGCTCAGATTCTTATCAACTCGCGCATGTCTGCGGAAGGCCATCGTCCAATTTGTCAGGATACGGGTATTGTTACTTGTTTCGTGAACATCGGTATGGATGTTAGGTGGGAAACGGATCAAACAGTACAACAGATGGTTGATGAAGGCGTTCGTCAAGCTTACAACAACCCAGATAACCCATTGCGTGCATCTGTCCTAATGGACCCTGCAGGTAAGCGTATTAATACCAAAGACAACACACCAGCGGTTGTCCACATTAATATGGTTCCAGGCAACAAAGTTGAAATTCAAATCGCGGCTAAGGGCGGCGGTTCTGAGAACAAAACCAAGATGGTTATGTTGAACCCTTCTGATGATATTGCAGAATGGGTAGAGAAGACGCTGCCAACAATGGGTGCAGGCTGGTGTCCACCGGGTATGCTAGGTATAGGCATCGGCGGTACGGCTGAGAAAGCAGCTGTGCTAGCGAAAGAATCTTTGATGGAACACATCGATATCCAAGAGCTTATCGAGAAAGGTCCTGAGAACGCAGAAGAAGAGCTTCGTTTAGACATCTTCAACCGTGTAAACAAGCTTGGCATTGGTGCACAAGGTCTTGGCGGTCTCACTACTGTGGTTGATGTAAAAATCAAAACAGCACCAACTCATGCTGCTTCTAAGCCTGTATGTTTGATCCCGAACTGTGCAGCAACGCGTCACGTTCACTTCACACTAGATGGCAGCGGCCCAGCAGAGCTAACGCCACCTAAGTTAGAAGAGTGGCCAGACATCACTTGGGAAGCGGGCGCAAATACACGTCGTGTTAACCTTGATGAAGTGACTAAAGAAGACGTACAAGAGTGGAAGACCGGCGAAACGGTTCTTCTGTCAGGTAAGATCTTAACCGGTCGTGATGCTGCTCATAAACGTATTCAAGGCATGCTAGAAAGCGGCGAAGGCTTACCAGCCGGCGTTGATTTCAAAGGCAAGTTCATTTACTACGTGGGTCCTGTTGATGCTGTAGGTGATGAAGCGGTAGGTCCTGCGGGCCCAACAACTTCAACACGTATGGATAAGTTCACTGACATGATGCTGAACGAAACTGGCATTATGGGCATGATCGGTAAAGCGGAACGTGGCCCTGCAACGGTTGAATCAATCAAAGAGCACAAAGCGGTTTACCTAATGGCGGTTGGTGGTGCAGCTTATTTAGTCGCAAAAGCAATTAAAAAAGCACGCGTTGTTGCGTTTGAAGATCTCGGTATGGAAGCGATTTACGAGTTTGAAGTTGAAGATATGCCTGTAACGGTAGCGGTTGACTCTAACGGCGTGAACGCACACCAGATCGGCCCTGACACGTGGAAAGTGAAGATTGCTGAAGCTGAGACAGCGTAATTAATCGACGCCAAAAAATCGTAATTGTCGCTAACTTCAGCGTTTGAATTGCAATTTTTGACAGAAAGTTAAAGACAAAAGTGCAGCATTATCTGCACTTTTGTCTTATTATCAATGATATAGTGATAAACACATAGTTTGATATAAGAACATAGGAGAGAGGAATGCCTCGTTTTATTCAGATCCTACAGATTATCTTGGCAGTGGTGATTGGTGCTTTTGTTGGCTACGACCTGATCTTGAAAGGGATCAGTATCTTTGATAATAAATACGTGACGATTACATGTGCGCTTTGGCTAATTGCAGAGATTGCGCTGTTTGTTATCTACAAGTTGATTGAAGACGATTAAACGTCGGATATCGTGCAAAAATTCTAAAGCCCCTGATTATGAATGTAGTCAGGGGCTTTTATTCATCTAGCATTAAGAATGTGTATTGCATACTCATCAACATCAACATCAACATCAACATCAACATAAGCAAAAGCATACAAACTATCCCAACGGGGAAAGAACATAGGCTTGCCTTTCTATTATCATAACCAGCTAGCCTAACTATCACGGAGTCGTTCAAATGAAACACCTAACTCAAGAAATGAGTGACTTTATAAGCAGAGGAACGGATTCTCATATTCGAGTAGCGGTCACGGGGCTCTCTCGTGCGGGTAAGACAGCATTCATTACTTCGCTGGTTAATCAGCTTCTTCATACGTCTACCCACAAAAACTTGCCACTGCTTGCATCTGCGAGAGATGGAAGAATTATTGGCGCAAAGCGCATCCCGCAACACAACATGATGATTCCACGCTTCTCTTATGATGAAGCGATGGAGTCGTTGAATGCACAGCCACCAGAATGGCCGGTACCAACGCGTGATGTCAGTGAGATTCGTTTAGCCATCAAATATAAGCCTGCGAAGGGCGCAAAGAAGCTACTGAGTAAAAACAGCACCCTTTATCTCGATATTGTCGATTATCCAGGTGAATGGTTGCTTGATTTGCCGTTACTGGATATGGACTTCGATACCTGGAGCCAATCTCAGTTTGCCGCATTGAAAGGCGACAGAGAAACTTACTCGCAACAGTGGAACGTAATGCGTGGTGATATCGATTTGCTAGCAGAAGCGGACGAAAAGAAACTGGTCGCGATTGCCGATAGCTACACCCAGTACCTTCATACTTGTAAAAGTAACGGACTGCATTGGGTACAACCGGGTCGATTCGTATTACCGGGTGAGCTTGAAGGCGCGCCTGTGTTGCAATTCTTCCCGTGTCTCGCACCTGAGGGTAAGTTCTCAAAAACAAGTAACTATGCGGTACTGAAAGCGCGTTATGAAGAGTATCAACAGAAGGTCGTGAAAGCGTTCTACAAGAATCACTTCGCGACGTTCGACAGACAAATCGTGTTGGTGGATTGCTTACAGCCACTTAATGCGGGCTATGACTCTTTCATGGATATGCGTGGCGCGTTAGAACAGTTACTTAAGAGCTTTAAGTACGGTCGAAGCAATATCTTAAGACGTTTATTTGCGCCGAAGATCGACAAGATCTTGTTTGCAGCCACCAAGGCTGACCACGTGACACCGGATCAACATCCGAACTTGGTGTCACTGTTACAACAGATGGTACATCCGGCTTGGCAGCAGGCGGCGTTTGAACACATCGACATGAGTTGTATGAGTATCGCGTCTATTCAAGCGACCAGCGCGGGTTATATCTCGTCTGGCTCAGACAATGTTCCGGCGTTGCAAGGTGTGACTTTGGATAATGTCCCTCAAACCATGTATCCGGGAGAGGTGCCGCGTAAGTTGCCCAACAAACAGTATTGGGAAACCAACCAGTTTGATTTCACGAGCTTTAGACCGATGGAGCAACATTCCGATGAGCCTTGCCAACATCTAAGAGTCGACAAGGTTTTAGAGTATCTCATTGGCGACAAGTTGAAGTAATTGAGGCAATCAAAATGAGTGAATTAAAAACAAAGCAGGTCTTTAATGAACCGTTGAAGACCTCTTTTGATGAGCAAGACAAGACCGACGTTGGCCCGGATTTAGGTGCTCAACAACTGTTCACAGAGCAAGAGAAATTTGTCCCTGTCGCACCGCAAGTGGAAGCCGAACTTGATGGTGAAGCTGAGCAGCAATTGGAACAAGTGATTCGACCGAGCAAAAAGAAGAAGTGGTTTGGAACGGGTTTATTGGTCGCTTTTTCTGGCCTAGTTGGATGGCAAGCAATTGAATCGGTCATTACCGCAATTCAAACTGCTGATTGGCTTGCGTTAGGTTGGGCAGGCTTTATTGCTGCCATTGCTTCATTGGGTTTAGGCGCAATAGGCAAAGAGCTGTGGAAACTGCGTTCACTTAAAGATCACTTTAGTGTGCAAGAGCAGAGTGAAGAGCTACTCCAAAGTCAAAGTGTCGGCAAGGGCAAAGCGTTCTGTGAAAACATCGCCAAGCAAGGTGGCATTATCGCTGAGTCTCCTTCGTACGATAAGTGGCGAAACAGCATTAACCCAGCACACAGTGATGCAGAAGTGTTGGATATGTACGATGCGTTAGTCGTGAGTCAACAAGACAAAATAGCGACTCAAATCGTCACTAAGTTTTCGACCGAATCGGCGGCTTTGGTTGCAGTGAGTCCATTGGCGGCGGCTGATATGTTGCTGGTGGCTTGGCGAAATTTCACCATGATCGACAAGCTTGCTGATGTGTATGGCATTGAGCTTGGCTACTGGTCTAGGATTAAGCTATTTAAATTGGTGTTAATCAACATGGCAGCAGCGGGAGCCAGTGAACTCGCAATTGATGCAAGTATGGATCTCGTCTCGATGGATCTTGCAGGCAAAGTCTCAGCTCGAGCAGGGCAGGGGCTAGGTGTCGGTATCCTTACTGCAAGACTGGGCTTAAAAGCCATGACATTGCTGCGTCCTATGCCTTGGCATAACGAACGAAAAGTAAAATTGGCAGACCTCCGCAAAGCCGTCCTATCTGAAATAAAGCGTATCACTCTCAAATAACAATACCGCACCCACAAAATGGGTGCGGTTTATTTAAATTGTTCTTTTGGCAGAGACTAAAAATGCATGATGAGCTGAGCAGAAGCCCCGTAGTTATTATCTTTGCCTGCTTGTGCCGCTAAATCGAATCCAAAGATACCGAATGGTTTAAAGCCTAAGCCTACAGTGGCTAGGTCATCTGCATAGTTAGTTAAACTATGCATATAGCCTAAACGAAGTTGAGCCCAACTGAATGCATCAAGCTCAGCGCCCACTTTTGCATACTGAGTTTTGTAGTCGTACTCTTTAAAGTGCTTGACGGCGTTTAAATCAATATCCGCTGTAAGGTTGTACCACGATTTATCATAGGAAATACCTAATACATATTCTGGTTCAACAAGTACCGTTGCTTTTTGTCCCATGTGAGTTTTAGTTTTTAGCTTTTGTGACAGGAGGTTCTTAGCAGACAACCCAATAATGGTGTTATCTCCCCATTCATAAGCAGCACCAAAATCTATGTTGAATGCGGATTTTTCTACGTAATCCTCTTCAATATCAAAGTCGTCATCTAAATCATCCAGTGTTTCAACGTAGTTCAGACCATAAATTCGTTGGTATTTGGGTGAAATACCCAACATAAAATCGTGTTCTTGAAAAGTAAATGTATCAGCAAAAGTAAAACCTACATCAACAATTGCTATACCAACCGCTTGACCACTTGAGAGCAGTTCTGAATCTGTAGGGTTATCATTTTGTAAGTCATCATCATTCACATTGAATCTAGCAATGGTGGCTACTTGAGATTTAATGAAGAAGTTGGTGCTCAGGTGTTTATTTGGAATAGCGAATACTGTACCTAGATTAGCTTCTACGTTTAAGTTTCCGTTATCTAGTTGTTTTAAAGCTTTGCGCCATTCCTCTAATAGTTCTTCATTCCCGGGATCAAATTGCAATCGATCATCAATATCTTGGAAGTGATCCAACTTGTCGATCATGTCATCTGCATCATGAACCCTTGCTCCGAGAACGGGAAGAATTAACCCAAAGTTATCTCCTTCTTTATAACGAGCCGCTAAAGCAGGATTATGAAAACTGGATGTTAGGTAAGAGGCTGACGCAGCTCCAGTGCTGCCCATGCCAACACTTCTTGTATCGAAAGAAGTCATTGCAAAACTAGACGCAGAGAAGGTACTGATTATTGTGAGGAATAGTTTAGAGTATTTCATATTTAAGCCGATGTTTTTATACGGAACAATATAGGCTATGGGTGATTTGACTTTAGTTCCATAAAATAACCATTTATAAAGTAAGGGGATGTTGCGATGTGTTACGGTTGGAAATGTTGATAAGTGTGGTGAATGGTTTTAGATCTTTCTAAGGTGTTGATATCTAAAAATTGAATAGATATATGATAACTCTTCTTCTTGACTGAACTCAGAGCTTAATCCACACTACTGTCAACTTATCCTGACACCTATAATAGGACTATTTGTGCGTCTCGAAGTATTGTGTGAAGACAGACTCGGCTTAACGCGTGAGTTGCTCGATATCTTGGCCTCAAAAAGCATTGATTTAAGAGGAATCGAAATTGATGTTAAAGGTATTATTTATCTAAACTGCCCTGATATTGATTTTGATGCTTTTAGTGAACTTATGGCTGAAATTCGCCGAATTTCAGGTGTGAAGGATGTACGTAAAATCCAATTTATGCCAAGCGAAAGGCATAACACAGAGCTGATTGCTCTGCTGGCAAACCTACCTGATCCTGTTATTGCGATTGACCTTAAAGGCTCAGTCGATATGGCTAACCACGCTGCATTGAACCTTTTTAATAAGCAAGAAGACGCAGTCATCGGTGAACCGCTAGCGACGTTTGTTCCTAGCTTTAACTTTGCTCGCTGGATCGAAGGCGATGTAACGCGTCATCGTGAAGTTGTCGTGTTAGATGGTTTAGATTTCTCTATTGAGATCCTGCCGATTTACCTTGGTGGTGATGTCAACGAAGCGGTACTGGCAAGCGCAGTAATGACGATTCGCTCTTGTAATCAAGAGATGAACTCGCCAGATTCAATCCCAGAACAGAACAACCTAGGTTTCGAACACTTTGTTGGTGTCTCTAATCGCCATAAAGCCTTGATCAGCCAAGCTAAGAAATTGGCTATGCTGGATCAGCCTCTATTAATTGAAGGCGATACAGGGACAGGCAAAGAGATGTTGGCAAAAGCGTGTCATAACCGTTCAAATCGATCGTCTTTCCCATTCTTGATTCTAAGCTGTGCATCGATGCCTGATGACGTAGCGGAAACGGAATTGTTTGGTCATGCGCCGGGTTCATTCAACCATGAGCAAGGTCATAAAGGTATTTTCGAACAAGCGAATGGCGGTACGGTATTTTTAGATGAAATTGGCGAGATGAGCCCGCATCTTCAAATCAAGCTGCTGCGTTTCCTACAAGATGGTTCATTCCGTCGTGTTGGTGAAGAAGAAGAGATGCACGCGGATGTTCGTATTATTGCATCAACGCGCCACCGTCTTTCTGAATTAGCCGACTCGGGTTCGTTCCGTGAAGATTTGTTTTACCGCTTGAATGTACTGACTCTGTCTATCCCTGCATTGCGTGAACGCTCAAACGACGTAGCGCCACTGTTGGAACTGTTCGTTGCAAAGTACGCGCAGCAGTTAGGTATGTTAAAACCAAAACTGACTCAAGAGCTGATCGACCAGCTTGGTAATTACCAATGGCCGGGCAACATTCGCCAGTTAGACAACATGGTTCTACGTGCACTAACAGAGCTAGATTCAGACACACTAACGGTTGAGCAATTCCATTTGCCACAGCTTGAAACAATGACGGCTGGAATGGCGAACCTGAGCTTAGACGGCTCGCTCGATGAAATCATGAAAGACTATGAATCTCAGATTCTAGAGAAGCTTTATCAGTCTTTCCCATCAAGCCGTAAGCTAGCAAAACGTTTGAATGTATCTCATACCTCAATTGCGAATAAGCTTCGTGATTACGGTATCAGAAAGAACTGATCGAATAAGAACAAGATTATGGAAGATTTGAGTACACCAGAGCGCATTTATAAGCATGATGGTAATCTGATTCTACGCACGGCTGAAATCGATGATGCTGGCATGATCAGCGAGTACTTTCAGGTTAACAGAGAGTATCTGAAACCTTGGGAACCGATTCGCGAAGACGCGTTCTTTGATAGAGCGAGTTGGGCGCAGCGACTGATCAAGTTAAACGAGCTTCATAAAATGGGGCTAGGCTATTACTGTTTACTGATTAACGCTGACTCTAATGAAATGTTAGGCACCATATCGTTCAGTAATTTGTCTCGTTTCCCGTTCTACGCTTGTAATGTCGGTTACTCATTGGCGCAAAGTGCACAGGGCCACGGTTACATGCGCAGAGGTTTGAACATGGCCAAAGACTACATGTTTGATGTGCAGAACATGCACCGCTTAATGGCGGGCTACATGCCTCACAACGAACGCAGTGCTGGCGTATTAGAACATCTTGGTTTTGTCCGAGAAGGTTTTGCTAAAGACTACCTACAGATTAACGGTAAATGGGAAGACCATATACTGACAGCATTAGTTAACCCAAATTGGGAAGATAGACGCGTTATTTAGCGGCAATATTGCTAAGACGTAGTACTAGTTAAAGGCAAATAGCTTTTAAACGTAAACAAAATTTAGACGCAGCGTATATCAAGCTTTGCTAATCGCCGCTGCATCAAAAAGAACAGATAGGCATGGTAAATCCATCAGCCTGAGCAGATATTTGAGGAATTTTGATGTCATACACAACTTTGGACGAATACCAAAGAAAATGGATTTTCACACACCAGTCAATGCCGCTTCCGGCAGAGGACTTGGAAAAGATTAAGCCAATGACACAGGCGAGAGCATCTCAGTTCTGGAAAGAGAACGTGAGCCCTCAAAGCCCAGACGCAGAACGACTGAGCTCGCAAGACTGGCCAAGCAAAGCATCGAACTGGAATGAAGAGATCAGTTGGATGGCGCATTGGGAAGCGGATGAGCCTGAAATGCCAGAAGAGATTCTTAACTTTATTGATTGGCAAGATGACGTAACTGTTTATTTTTGTTACGAAAAGTACAATGTTCTTGAAACCAAATGGGCGATTTTCAAGAAGCATTGGAAGAACTTCTTGTTCTACGATGATGGCCCGATTCTAATCGGTCGTCGTCGTTCAGAAGCCCTTTGGTTTGCTACCAATGGCAAGGTGAAAATTGGTAACCGTGCTTAACCTCGGTGTGATTTAATCGAGCTAGTGCTGGTAATCCGAGCAACAGATAGATAAACAAAAAGCGAGCATCGAGCTCGCTTTTTTTGTGCCTAATGATCTTCGAAGATCATGGGGAAAGACCCACTATTTGAGCCCAACTAAAGGTGACCATATCCACTCATTTAAAGCGAGTGAATTACGAAATTGAGATCGCTATCTCATTGGGTTAGTTGAAGTTTCATGGGGTTGAGCTATGTTTATATTACTGCCTTAGTGGAGGTGAAGTATTATGATTTGGGATACTCTCGAACGTGTAAATAAACTTCGCAAGGAAGCAATGGAGGATCCAGAGTTTTTGGATTCAGCAAAAATGCATGAGGAATGGCTTTTAAGCGAAACTCATAATCAATCGAACAAAGGAGCAAAAGAGAATAAACCGAAAAAACTATCTGACATTTATGAAAATACGGATTTTCCTATCAACCCAACTGGAACCAAACATTAACAATGATGAACTGCAACACGGCTAAGGCTCTTAACCAAAAAGCTATAAGTCGATTACACATACCAGCCTTAAGCCACCAATAAAAAAGCCACTTTCAACGAATCGAAAGTGGCTTTTTCTTTTCTTGCTAGCTTCTTTACCATTAGCAACGAAAGATAATCGTTTTCAAACCTAGTTATTGATTAGGCTTAATCCGCTTGGTAACGCATCACCAAACACACGCTTAGATTCACTCTCAGAAAGCTCAGTCACTTCACTCACTAGTGTTAACCATGAGTCAGGTACCTTGCTTTGCTTAAGCTTCTCAATAACTTGATTGCGATAGTCGTCAGAGATATCAAACTGACGGTCACCGGTTTTTCGACAAATCATCACCGCTGCAAAGGCAATCATCTGCTCTTTATGCCAGTTCTGCTCAAGTAGTTTCGGCAACCACTGTTCAGCTTGTTCTCTAGGAATCACGCTGTGTTGGCTACCATACAAAGGTGTTCTTGAAGCCAATCGACCCAGAGCCCACCAGTGCGCTTGTTCAAATTGGTTATGGTTGATCGCTTTGCTTAAGAACCAACTTGCCAGCAGAACTTTGTCTTCCACTTCAAGTTGCTCAAGTGATGCCGCTAAACGAACCATGGCTTCATAGCCATTGTCTTGTGCATCTTTGGCTGTCTTAGGGTTTTTCATTGCCCCTGGATGAAGGTATTTAGCGATGTCAGCCAAGATACTCTCTTGCTGCTCTTGGTTTAATCCACCGGCAACACGACGCCAGAATACCCACCAGTCCGTCCAACCTTGGTGGTTCTGGAATTGAATGTTTTGTTGGTAAAGGCCCCAAATTTGTTCGATACGCCATGAGTCAGTCGGATCGCCAAAGCCTGGACGCAGCGAGTAACCCGCCAAACGCAGCCAGTTCTTCTCGTGTGCTTCTGAACGACGGCGGCGTTTACGACCTAATGAGAAGGTATCAAATAGATGACGAAGGGTCGTGAAGTCCCATTCATCGCGTTTACCTAGTCGCTTCTCAAGATCTTTCGATAGTGTTTTGATCTCTTTCGATTCAGCACTCTTCTTGTTGCCGCTGTACAGGCGAGAAATCAACTCCTTACACTCTTCCAATCTTGGGTGAAGCGCGGAGGTATCAGATTCATCGCCTTGCTTGTTTCTTACTTCAAACTCAAGCAACCAACGCTTAGAGTCATCTTCTATACTCACACACTCCATTTTCAATGTGCCGACTTCGGTTAACTGACAAGCGAGCAGTACTTCAACACGCTCTTTTTGGTTGGCTTGAAGTTCTGCAGTACCTGAGCCTTCCAGCGTAGAAATATACGGTGGGAGAGGGGAGAACAAGTCGGCATCCACATTGACCATCACACCGTTTTGAATGGCGGTGTCATGAGCAATTTGATCGTGTGTTGAAGTCAGAAGATTAAATCGTACTGGCTCACCTAAAGTCAGCGAGAAACGACGGCTGTTCAAGCGTATCTCTTGGCCTTCTTCGGTTCCTTTGGCAAGCAGACAAAGCGCTTTACCCATCTTGTTTTTCTCTTGCAGATGCAAGAAGTAAGAACGGGCAGCACCGCCACCGATTTTCAGCTGTGCACCGCGGCGTGCTTTACCAAAGGCAACCGCGCCAAGGGCAACAGACCAATCTGGATGAGGGTTATCAAGCACTGTGATAGGAGAACCGTTCCAGTTGCCCAGTAGCTGAGTAATTCGCTCTGTTACCAGTTCACTGTTAAACACACCACCATTGAGCAGCACGCCAACTGGAATTGCAGGTTTGGTATCATCAAACTCAACAGAGTCTGACTTTTCCAATGCGGCTTTAGATACTTGCTGATGTGTCGCTAGGAATTCGGCAACGTGCTTACTTACCGCAGGATCTGCTGCGTAGGGTAGGCCGAACTCTACCACCGCGCTGCGGCGTTTGTCGGGTACTTCCGTAAACTCAGAAAGCGGGAAGAAACCTTCCAGTGCAATCTGATGAACTTCTTGTTTGGTTAAACCAATACTCTTGGTACCGCCAAGTAGCTTTGAACCGCTGCCCAGCATGGTGATCTTCACATCGTCTGGCGCGTTAGCAGAAAGCAGGCTCTCTTTTGCGGCGCGAGTCTGTTGAATCAGTTTGGTTAGGCTCGAAGCATTCAGCTTTTTGTTTTGATTGAAGCGTTGCTCTGCAAGGTGGGCAAGGGCTAAATCTAGGTTATCACCACCGAGCATTAAGTGCTCGCCAACGCCGATACGGTCGAGTGCGAGTTCTTGGTCATCGCCATTGTTTGAGTTGAAGCTTGCTTCGATCAAACTTAAATCGGTGGTACCACCGCCGACATCACACACTAGAATCAGCGGGATCTGTTGAAGTTCATCGGCTGCGGTTTGTTGATGACGGGCATACCAGTCATAACAAACGGCTTGCGGCTCTTCGAGTAATAGAATCTTACCTAAGCCAGCAAGTGCTGCCGCTTCGAGTGTTAGCTTGCGTGCTGTCTCATCGAAGGAAGCAGGAACGGTAACCACAACATCTTGGTCTTCAAGCTTGTTGCTCGGGTTACGGTAGTTCCATGCTTGGCGAATGTGGTTGAGGTAGCTTGCACTCGCCACAACTGGCGAGACTTTATCGACATCTGCTGCGCCTGCCCAAGGCAGAATGTCGGAGTTACGATCCACCGCTTGGTGTGACAGCCAACTCTTAGCACTCGATACTTGGCGGCCTTCAACCTTAGCGCCTAATTCACGTGCCCATTCACCGACGATAACGTTCTTAATATCGCCTTCAACGGGGCTTGGTTCCCACGGCATTGTCAGGTCAGAAGGGGATATTTGACCTTGTGCTGGGTGGTAACGAAATGATGGAAGTAGGGGCTTGCGAACCACTTCACCGGGGCCGATGAGTTGGTCAATATCGAAAAGAGAAACGGGAGCATGTTGTAGGTCGTCGTTGATTTCACAGTAAGCGACAACCGTATTGGTTGTGCCTAAGTCAATGCCGACTAAAAAACGAGGAGTTGCCATACAAAACCTTATTCTTCCAGAGTGATGACCAGTTTTTTGATAGCTTTGGTCTTATTGTTGTTATTCGTAAACGTCATTCCTGAGAAACAGGCAGGACTAGATTGAGAAATGCATTGATAAAGTAACGGCACCCGCTAAGGTGCCGTTGATTCATTATGCTTGTTCGTTTGAGTTGTTATTCGAGTCTTCACGAACATCGAACTCAACGTGCCACTTCTGACCGTTGTCAGTAGCAATCGCTTCTAGGTGTAAGGTGCCTAGCTCAGTAACGCGAGAAGCCAAAGTCACTGGAACCACTTCACCTTCGCGACGGCCTTCAGAAACCGGCAATGTCACTTGGATTTCAGGAAGCTCATCAAGCTCTTCAGGCGCCCAGTGATCAAGGTGCGTACCCGCTTCATCTTCACGACGAATGGTTGAACCGAAGAACTGGAAGTGTACTGGCTGACCAATCACTAGACCGAATTCTTGGCTAGGTACTTGTACGCTTGAACCTTCTTCCATACCAAATGGTGCAACACACAAAGCTTCCATCGGAGGAGCCATACCTGGGATAGCTGGCATCGCGCTTTCAATTCCTACGTAGTAAGAAGAAGCGATACCACCGCGGATACGAACGCCTTGGCCACGACGAACTGCGCCGTAGTATGAAGCGCCACTTGCAACCGCAAGGTCTAAATCTAAACCTGAAAGCTGTTTTGCGAACTCTTCGTCAGCATTGATCAACCATTCGTTGATCGTATCTGAAAGACGATCAGCAAGTAGGTTCGATTTTAGAACACCACCATTGAACAGGATTGCTGTTGGCTTGATGAAGTCTGCCGCTGGCGCTTCTGACCCTTGCGTACCGGGCATACCGGGCATGTTTGCAAACGGGTTGAAATCTTGCTGAGCCGTTTCGCTATTTCCAGAAAGCGCGTTCGCTTGCTTAGAAAGGAATGCGGCAATGTGACGAGTAATACCTGCGTCTTGAGCGTAAGGCAGACCCATTTGAGTCAGTGCGCCACGCGTCTTTTGTACAGGGTGCTCAGTTACAGCAACTTTAGGGAAGAAGCCGTCCACTAATGTTTGTTGAACTTCTTGCTGAGTCAGTTCTGTTTTCAGTGTTGCTCCAAGCAGTTTAGAACCACGGCTTGGAACAACGATAGGCACAGATTGCAGTTCAGCATCGTTAAGCAGTGCTTCTTTCGCATCACGACATGCGTGAGTCATTGCTTGAACCTGCCAAGGAGCCAGTTCTTTGCCTTCTTGCGCCAGTTTCATCTTCAAGCGGTAAGCCAGTGCTAAGTCCATGTTGTCGCCGCCAAGTAGGATATGTTCACCTACTGCGATACGGTTCAGGCTTAGGTTGCCGTCATCTTGTGTTACTTCAACTAACGAAAGGTCGGTTGTACCACCACCGATATCGACAACAAGAACGATGTCACCAACGTTTACTTCATCACGCCATGTGTCGTTGCTGTTATCAATCCAGCTGTACAGAGCCGCTTGTGGCTCTTCAAGAAGCGTTAGGTGAGTGAAACCAACATTACGTGCAGCTTCTGCTGTTAGGTCACGAGCCGCAGGATCAAACGAAGCTGGAACCGTGATCGTTACATCTTGGTCTGCCAGTTTGTGTTCTGGGTTTGCGTGGTTCCATGCGTCTTTAAGATGCTCAAGGTACAATTCAGTTGTCTTAAGCGGAGATACTTTTTCAACTTCTTCAGGGCTGCCTGCAGGAAGGAAAGCATCGCGACGGTTAACACCACCGTGGCATAACCAAGATTTTGCACTTGCTACCAAACGGATAGGGGTTTTAGAACCAAGGTTACGAGCAATTGCACCCACTAGCGCTTTTGGCTCTGAAGACCAAGGAAGAACGCGAGAGCCCGCATTCATTTCATGTTCGTGCGGTTGGTATAGGAACGAGCCAAGTTGGCTGCGAGTTTCTACTGTACCTGGCGCCGTCAGTTGAGGGATTTGCATCACCTCAACGCGAGCGTCTTCATTGCTTGTGTCTATGTAAGACAAAACGCAATGTGTAGTACCTAAATCGATACCAACACTGAACTTGGGTACCTGGTTTTGCTCTTGAGAAGATGGCTCTTGAGCTGAATGACTTTGGTGTTCCATTATAGCTCCACCTCTGCCGGTGCAATTACAGATGCATCGTAGTTTTCAGCAAGCTTAGGCAGGTTCATGTCAGTTGCTTTCCAACCTTTGTGAACTAGTGTGCCGTTGAATGGTGCATTGCCTGTTACGTTGCCAGTTAGGCGAATTTCTTGAGGGTTGAAACCTTCAGCGATAGTGATACGTGTTTCTTCATCTTCAGTGCGGATGTGAGACAGCGTTACGTAATCAGCCAATACTTTTTGACCGCCAGTGTGAATAACACGAGCTGCTGCGCCAACTTCTTCATCAGAGAATGACGTTAGGTCTTCTTTTAAGAAGTCGATAAGGCGCGCTTCTTGCTGCATGATAGACAGTAGCTGCATTGCAGAGTCTGTTGGTGCTGTAGCAAGCTTAGATTCAACTTCTACTACTTTTTCGATCACACGTTCAACTTCTACTACTTTCTCTACTTCGACAATTTTCTCAACTGGCTTTTCAACTTCAACGACCTTTTCTACTGGTTTTTCTACGACTTTCTCAACCACTTTGGTTTTACGAGAAACGGCAATTAACAGTAGTAAAACGCTTGATGCAGTTAGGCCTGCGTGAAGCATATCAAACGTTTGTGGGATTAGGTTCAAATCAACGATCATAGTGATTTCTCTTTAAAATTGATTTAACGGTATATTCGTCGGTTCAAAGGAATATACAGGTTGGAAAGAAACTCATTGGCACTAAGCCGAAACGGTCACTTTCAAGCTATAAATATGGATGGATACTAGCATATTCAAGGCTTAAGAGTGGTATTTAATGTTTTTAATCAAGTGGGTTTTTGGTGTGTTAGCTTGAAATTTAGTCGAGATTCGGTCGAATATTGGTCGTCGAAGTGAGGGCAAGGTAAACAATGCCCGTTTTATGTCAGTTTTAAGACTAAACAGAAATGGAGCATGATTCCCTTCCGTTATATACTTTTAACTCATTAGAGGCTATTTGGAAGCCACATGCCGCACACTACCGACCCACTTACAGGGTTGAAGAGACGAACTCTCCCATTGGTCGTATTTTTGGTCAGTTTTTTGATTACTGTGTTGTGTTTTATATTAGTCGCGTTAAACCAAAACCGCGCGTTAAATATGAATTTGGATAGCTTTGCTACTCACCAGACACTGAGTTTGGAAGCGTTTATCGCTAATGACGTGGCTTACATTGGTTCTGGTGCTAATTTTTTCTACGCAAATGATCCTGAAAACTGGGATAAGTTTGATCGTTTTGCACAACAAACGATTAATGTTTCAAAAAGTCTAATTGGCTTGCAGTGGATGCAAAAAGTGGCAGCAGACGAGATTGCCGAGCATACCGCTAAGATGAAAGAAAAATACCCGTCTTACGAGCTGTTCACTATTCCAAAACACGAAGCCAAAGTCTTTGGTTACATCTTAGATGGTGAGCCGGCGTTCATTGCTAGTGACCTGTATCCCAACACACAAGCAAACGACAATGTACTTGGCTTTTATTTTTCTCGTGAGCGCTTCAAGCTGGTTTTAGATAATATTAAACAGACACGTAAAGCGAATATTTCAGACAAAGTTCGCTTGCTTCAAGACGGCTTAGATCAAAATACACCAAAGACCGGCATGTTGGTCTATCACCCTGTGTTTGAAGGCGAAAGCGATAATCTACTTGGCGTTGTGATTGGTGTGGTTCGAACGACTTACTACTTTGAAAATCTACTGGCTTCGGCAGTGGGAGACATGGATGTCTATATTCGTGTTACCGATACGGGTTTCGAAGCAGAAAACTCCCCAATATTGTTTGAAACCGAGGGTTATGAAGCGGTATCTGGGCACCACATTACCAAAACAATCTCACTGACCAATCGAGATTGGAAGGTCGATTACAAAATAGATTCATGCATCTCTTTCTATGGTTATCTGGTGTTAACCGGAATCGCGTTAGTCGGAACAACTATCTCATTGCTGTTGGCGTATATCGTTAATATGCAAATCCGAGAGAAAGAGCGCTTGTATCAAATGCTTGATAAAAGAACAGAAGAGCTTCGTTTTCTAGCCAACCACGACAGCCTGACCGAGGTTTATAACCGACGTGCTTTCAATAAGATGTTAGATAAAGCGATACAGCGAAATGAACCCTTTAGTCTCATCGGATTTGATGTCGACAAGTTCAAAGGCATTAACGACCAATTCGGTCACCCTGCAGGGGATGCTTTACTCATTCATGTAATTAAATTGATTTCAGTGAGCTTGAAAGAGGGGGATAACCTGTTTCGTATAGGTGGAGATGAGTTCTGTATCATTTCTAGTATTACAAACCATGAAGCCCTAGAACGATACTTACAATGTATTCTAAGAACAGTGAGCCAGTCTCATTGTGAGCACAAAGGTCGACAGCTCAGTTGTACTTTGAGTATTGGTGCTGCTATTTACGCTAATGAAAACACGGAAGAGATTCTGCAAAAAACAGACAGTATGCTCTATCAAAGTAAGTCGAATGGCCGAAATCGAGTGACAATTGCAGGCTAAATGAGCACTTGATACAACTAGGGTCGAGTTCTGTATTGGGCTCATGTACAATTTCACAAAATTTTTGACGAGAGAATTAGGCGACGTATGAATCACAATCGAGTTGTGTGTTTCGATTTGGAAATGTGCTGTTGGAGCGAAGACGGTGTGGGAACAACAGGAGAGATCATTGAAGTTGGTCTTGCTGAGATTGATCTAGCATCCGGTACTATCGTGAAGCGAGCACAATACTACGTTAAGCCAGAGAAAGACGAAGTCTCTCTATTCTGTGCCGAGTTAACGGGCATTACACCTCGTAAAATCGAAAAGCAGGGTCGCCCATTAGAGTCTGTCATCAAGTCGATGATTAAGAACTTTGGTGGTCCCAAAAAAATCTACGCAGCGTGGGGACGTGACGACCTCATTTTACACAAAGAGTGTATTGAAAAAGGCATTGAACCTCCGTTTAGCGAGTTCTTAAACATCGCAACGCTTTACCGTGTTCAGAATCGCTTGAAAGACAAACGCATTGGTCACCGCGCTGCTCAAGAAGCCAAAAATATTGAGTGGGAAGGTCGTCAGCACTCGGGTTATGTCGATGCTTACAATCTTGCGAAACTCACATTAACTATGTTGTAGCTAAATTTTTAGCTCCTCTCAGCCCTGTTTAGTCAGCTTTCAGTTTACCGATTCAAAAAAGCGACCGGTTTCTTAACCCGTCGCTTTTATTTATTTCAGTTTCCAATTCATTATTTCAGGCACTAATTTTCGCCTAAAACACTTAACTTACTCTTGATGAAGTCACAGTGGTCGACGTAGAGCAGTTCTGCTGTTTTACGGATCACAGAATCTTCGATAGGGTCAATTTCCCCGTCGGCATGCGCTACTTCCCACATCGCTTTGATTAAGTCGATTCGCACTGGCTGAGATAGGTCTCTGAGTTGCGATGTAAAGTCATACAGCGATACTGATTGCTCTACTTTCGGCTCTGCTTGCGCGAGCAGTACCTTTGCTTGTTCTTCATCTAAATCCAGCAAACGCTGCAGAAGCTGTAGCTTAGCGACTCTTTCTGATTCATTGATCTGATGGTCGGCACCCGCGACTTCACACAACAAACTCGCGATGGCGATATTAGGTGATGTGCCTTGGTTTTTGCTTAGGTCCTGACCTTCAATCAATTGTTTAAACATTGATGTGAGAGAATTGAACATAACGAGCTCCAGTTAAAATTTGTATCGAGTTCCGTAACGCTGATAGCTATTAACTATAATTATAACTATTGGGTCTACAGAGTGTGATCGCAAGCGTCTTTACTAAAAACTGACATTACGGATACGCGAGCGATAAGGAGCATTTTATCAATCGGGCTCTGGGAAACGGGTAATTTTACCGTCGCCACTGAGTGTCGTGATCGATTGCGGTTTCCCATCAGTGTCTAGCCTCAATTCTCCAATCGCACTGCGGTTTGAAAGGCGATAGAAGGTCTGATTGTCAGGGCTTCGCTTTTCGATCTTCAAGCGTTTACGCTTAGTGAAGTAGTTCAAAACTGAGCGAGGGCTGTATAACAGACGGTCCCATACATCGCAGAATTTAAGCAGCGGAGCAGGGAACTGATTTTTAATACCACTGCAGGTGATTTGATAGATGTTCGGGCTGTTGCGACGATACCTAAGCTTGATGTCATAAGCGAAGGAGTAGTGAACATCGCCAGAAAGTACCACGAAGTTGGTCGGTGTTTTGGTATGGGTAAAGATGCTGATCAGCGTATTAGCACTGCCCGGATGTGCCATCCAGTTTTCAGCGTCAATCACTAATGGCTTGCCGATTGTGGTCGCCATCTTTTGCAGTGTTTCAATAAACTTCACGCCAAACATCGGTGCAGCAGAAACGATCACCACTTTATCTTGATTCATTAACTGATGTTGAAACTCAATCAGGGCTTCCCAGTCCATCAAACCTGAAGGTTTATTCATGCGTGACTCTGAACGCCAACGACGCGTACGAGTATCCAACACAATGACTTTGGGTGAGGTATCTATTGTGTAATGCCACTCTTCAAAGCGACTCAGCATCTCAATAAAGGCTTGATGCTTGTCTGGCTCGATGTTGCCAATAGAGTGAGTAGTCGCTGCATTGCCGGCTTCATTATGAGTTTGTTTACTAATGCGCGGTTGTTTAGTAATGAGCGGTTGAGCGACAAAAAGCTGTTTTGCTTGATCGATGAACGTTTCGTCGAAGCTCTCCGGTTTGTTACCCCAACCCTGACACATCCAGTAAGCCGCAAGGCCGTTACCAATGACTTGGGTCGCGAACTGGTTTTGGTCGACGGCATGCTCCCAACCCACGGTAAGGTTCCAATCATCCGTCACATCGTGATCATCAAAGATCATGTACGTTGGAATATGCGCGAACAGACGTTGCACTTGCGGTAAGCCAGCAATGAAATCATCCATGATGACGCTTTCATCACGCCATTGTTGCTGCTCAGTCGGTGTTAATTGGCGTCCACCTTGAGTGAAGTTATTCTCAATTAAACGCTCTCGATTGACGCATTGCCACAGTGTCGGAGACCAAACCAATAAGTACATCGCGATAAACTCAGACAGCGTGACCAAGTGGTTTTCACAATCGGTAGAGCTAAAAATCGGCACGCCACGGTTCGGGAATAACTTATCGAGCATGGATTCTGAAGCAGTGTGGTGCGGCAAATAGTGATGACGCTGGTATAAGTGGTATTCACTGTTATACAGAGCGTCACTGTTGTTGATTTGTTTAATTTGCGAGTCAGTCGGTAAGCTTTCGCCTACAAGGCCAAGCAGGTGAATCACTTGTTGAATAGCATCAAGTGTTGGGCCTGCCACATGGTCGGCGTAGATCTGATCGCCGCTCATCATCAGCATGTCGGGTCTTTCAGCGACGGTTTGATCGGCCATCTTGTTATCGGCTGCAACTAGGCTGTCTTTGCTTGGATGATGCGGGTTGCGGCAAGAGCCATGAAGAATGTAATCAGCTGAGGTCGATATCTTAAACTCAACGCGAGATTTACCGTTGTAAACAAGGTGAGGGGCGAGCTCTTTTAGTGAACCTGACTCTGTGTGAATGTCATATTCAAGCAGCGTATTAGTCGGAAACTCACCTTGTAAGCGAATTAGCGTTATCCACGCATGTGTACCGATTTGAATCGAATCATGTTCTTCAAGCGATGAGGTATAAAACGGCTGGTCTTGTGCTGCTTCAGAATCGTCTATTTCTTGAGTATGAAGCTCGGCTCTGCCTGTAAGAGGCGAGCTGGTGGCTAACCAAAGTACCACTTCAGTCGCGGTGGTTTTTCTTAAAATGGGTCCGGCGAGTAACAGGGGAAGAGATGATGTCGTAGAGGGTTTCAATACGGTACCTAAAATCGTTGGTGGCTAGTCGTCGTGGTGTTCTTTTGTTTCGATCTTATTTGTGTCTGGCTTTGTGGTTTCAAGCGTTGATGCTTCAAGTTCTACTGAGTCAGATTCTGTTGTTTTAAACTCTGCAATCTCAGGCTCTGCCATTTCAGATTCTGTTGATTCAAGAACTTCGATAACTTCTGAGCTAGAAAGTTCATGGCCCATTAGAAATATTGCCAAAAGGGCATCGGCTTTGGTCTTGGTATCGGAAGGCTCGTCTAATAACAGTTCGAGCTTTTCTCGAATCATAGCAATCTCGTGCTCAACAAAGCCACGGCCTTCTTCATCCCCTTGATTGTCTTCAGGGGCATTATCGAATTCAAGAAATAGCATGTCACCGTCTAGGTTGGTATCCACCAAACGCTCAGGCAACCACGCCTCACCCATAACAATATCTGGATCGGAATCTTTGGGTAAGTGATCTATAATGTTTTGTAATTCGGAGACTTTCACAATACTTTCATTTAACCGAGAATATTCTACATTGTAACGGTCAATGCCGAGCAAACCTAAAAATAGTTAGCCGTCATGGTTAATAAATGTCTAATCAGTAACACAATATTTTTTCAAAGAGTAATTACACAAGAATGAAGCTCAAATATTTACCGACTCTTCCTTCATCTGGATTGGTTTTACTAGGTAGCGCTTTCCTAAGTGGCATTTTCGTAAGTGCTAATGCGTGGGCCGCTGAAGAGCAAGAGTGGGGCATCGCTGCAATGTTCCGTACAGCAAGCATCCCTTATGACACGTCTGGTGGCGACCAATCGGTTAGCTCATTCGTACCGATGCTGTTTTTCAAGAACGATTATGTGTTTATTGACGGTACTGAGATGGGGGCATACCTCTATCAAACTGACGATGAGAAGTGGTCTTTCAATGCTATCTCTCGCATGCGCTTTATTGATATTCCTGCATCTGAGCAGAACGCGATTGAAGGCGATACGGCGGACTTTGGTGCTCAACTGACCTACCAACTTGATGATTCTTGGTCTGTCGAGACGGAGTTAATGAGCGACAGTGAATACAACTTCCACGGTAACTTACGAGCTAAAGCCAAGTATGAAACTGGAGATTGGGAGTTTTACCCGAGCGCGACGCTGCGTTATAAAAGTGCTGATTTCAACAGTGAGTATTACTCCGCATCTAATGAAACCATTGGTGCTGGTGTTGACTTAAATGTTGGTGTTGAAACGCGTTACCATGTGGTTTCTAACTTGTACTTATTGGGTTCAACCAGTGTGACTCGATTGGACGATAACGCTTACGATTCTTCGATTGTTGAAGACCGTTATCAGGGGGAATTGTACCTTGGCTTTGGTTTCTTTAACGACAAAGAGAAAGCGCCAAAACCTAAACTGAGCAATGCGCCTTACTTACGTGTCGCACACGGCTGGGGAACGCCATCCAATATTGGCGACATCATGAAGTTCAATAGAGAAAAAGACGAATACAACAACCAGTTGACCTCGTTCTTCTATGGACACCCATTAACTGATGAGATCTTCGGCTTGCCATTGGATATCTATTTGACCCCAGGTATTGCCCACCACTGGAGCTCAGACGTTCAATCAAGCAGCACCGAATACATTATCGCAATCAAAGCGTATTACACCTTTGATTGGCCAACTCAGTGGCGTGTTGGTGTGGCAGAAGGTATGTCTTACATCGATTCGATTACCTACATCGAAGGCTCTGAGATGGAGCGTAAAGGCTACACAGCCAGTCATCTGTTGAACTACTTAGACTTCTCATTCGATGTCAACGTTGGCGACTTGATTGGCAAGAATGACTTGAACAACTTATGGTTCGGTTATTCATTGCATCATCGTTCTGCGATCTTTGAAAAATCCTCTCAGTATGGTCGTATCAAAGGCGGCAGTAACTACAACACGGTCTACTTCCAATATGAGTTTTAAGCGCAGTTTTTAACGTTAGCTTTAAACCAGAGTTGACTAAGTACGAATTACATTTGACCGCGCTTTCATAGCTCCTGCGAGTGTTAGCGAGATTAATCAGCCTGATAGCTAAAGGTTTTCCCTTTGCTGTCAGGCTTTTTTGTTTGAGACTTGTGATATAATCGCGCGAGTTTAATAAGTACAAGAATAGGACACGCTTTGACTTCGTCTCCGGAAAAAGCAGATAACAACAAGAATGCAGCACAGCCAAGTTCTTCACAGAGCAAAGCGAAACCAAACCAAGCTGCATCGAAAAAATCTGCTGAACAATCAGCGAAAAACAACAAATCATCTCAGAATAGCCCAGCCTCTCTTCGTAAAGCGCTCAACGAATGTATGATACGCGATCGCTTCCGTTTGAGTAAGCGAATTGCTGGTGCGAGCAAAATTAAGAACGAACAAGCTAAGCACGCTGTCTTTGATGAGATTGCGTTAGACATTGCTAAGTCGATGATGACGGCAACTCAGCGTGCGGCACAGAAACCAACGATTGAATACCCAGAAATTCTCCCGGTTAGCCAAAAGCGCGAAGACATCGCGAAAGCCATCGCTGAAAACCAAGTGGTTATCGTGGCGGGTGAAACGGGTTCGGGTAAAACCACTCAGCTACCAAAAATCTGTTCTGAGCTTGGCCGCGGCCGCTTTGGCTTAATTGGTCACACTCAGCCCCGTCGTCTTGCGGCGCGTTCGGTTGCGAACCGTATTGCTGAAGAGATGGAAACACAGCTGGGTGAGTTCGTTGGTTATAAGGTTCGATTCAACGACCAGATTTCTGACAATACCCAAATCAAACTGATGACCGACGGTATTCTACTGGCGGAGATTCAACACGACCGTTTCTTAAATCAGTACGACACCATCATTATCGATGAAGCGCACGAACGTAGCCTGAACATCGATTTCATCATGGGTTACCTGAAAGAGTTACTGCCAAAGCGTCCTGATCTGAAAGTGATCATCACGTCGGCAACCATCGATCCAGAGCGTTTCTCTAAGCACTTTAACAATGCACCGATCATTGAAGTGTCTGGTCGTACTTACCCAGTTGATACGCGTTACCGCCCATTAGGTGGTGATGAAAGTGATTCAGACCGCGACCAAATCGAAGGCATCTTTGAAGCCGTTGATGAGCTGTGTGATGAAGGCCTTGGCGATATCTTGATCTTCATGAACGGTGAGCGAGAAATTCGTGATACCGCAGATGCATTAAGTAAACGCAACCTTCGTGATACCGAAATTGTCCCGCTTTACGCGCGTCTATCGGCGGGTGAGCAGAACCGTATCTTCCAGTCTCATACTGGTCGACGCATCGTTCTGGCAACCAACGTGGCAGAAACCTCGTTAACCGTTCCGGGCATCAAGTATGTTATCGACCCGGGTACGGCGCGTATTAGCCGCTACAGCTATCGTACTAAAGTACAACGTCTACCGATTGAGCCAGTGTCTCAAGCGAGTGCAAACCAGCGTAAAGGTCGTTGTGGTCGTGTTGCAGAAGGTATCTGTATTCGTTTGTACTCTGAGGAAGATTTCGAGTCACGCCCAGAGTTTACTGACCCAGAGATTCTTCGTACTAACCTAGCATCGGTTATCCTTCAGATGACAGCGCTAGGCCTAGGCGATATTCAAGCGTTCCCATTTGTTGAAGCGCCCGATAAGCGCAACATTCAAGACGGTGTAAGGCTGCTTGAAGAGCTTGGTGCGATCGCCACCGTTGAACCGTCAGCGAACAAAAACAAGAACCACGGCGACGACAAGAAGAAGCTAACCGCGATTGGTCGTAAGCTGGCAAAACTGCCTATCGATCCACGTTTAGCGCGTATGGTAATTGAAGCGCCACGTAACCGATGCCTACACGAAGTGATGGTGATCGCGTCTGCGTTGTCGATTCAAGATCCGCGTGAGCGTCCATCAGATAAGCAACAATCGTCTGATGACAAGCACAAGCGCTTCTTCGATAAAGAATCTGACTTCATCACGTTTGTGAACTTATGGGATTACATCAAGCAGCAGCAAAAAGCGCTGTCGAGTAACCAGTTCCGCAAACAGTGTAAGCAAGATTACCTCAACTATTTACGTATCCGTGAATGGCAAGATGTGTACTTCCAAATTCACCAAGCAATGCGTGAGCTGGATACTAAGTTGAATACAGAACCGGGCAGCTACGATGGCATTCACATGTCACTGCTATCAGGTCTGCTTTCGCACATCGGTATGAAAGACCAAGAGAAGAATGAGTATCAAGGTGCACGTAATGCGCGCTTCCATATCTTCCCTGCGTCTGGCCTGTTTAAGAGGCAACCTAAGTGGATCATGTCTGCTGAGCTGGTGGAAACCTCAAAACTTTGGGGTCGTGTTATCGCGAAGATTCAACCTGAATGGATTGAACCACTAGCGAAACACCTGATTAAACGCAGCTACAGCGAACCACATTGGTCGAAGAAACAAGCAGCGGTAATGGCACACGAAAAAGTGATGCTTTACGGAATCCCAATCGTAACTAAGCGCCTTGTGAACTACGGCGCGATTGATGCCACCGTCAGCCGTGAGTTGTTTGTACGTAGTGCATTAGTAGAAGGTGAGTGGGAAACCAAACACGCTTTCTTCAAGCAGAACCGTAAGCTTCTACAAGAAGTCGAAGAGCTAGAGCATAAATCGCGTCGTCGTGACATCTTGATCGACGATGATGAACTGTTCGATTTCTATGACCAGCGTGTTGGTGAAGAGGCGGTTTCTGGCCGTCACTTTGATACATGGTGGAAGAAGACCAGTCAGAAAACCCCTGAGCTGCTTAACTTTGAAAAATCGATGCTGTTCCGCGGTGATGCTAGCCACGTTACCGATCTGGATTACCCGAACTTCTGGCACCAAAACGGTATCAAGCTCAAGCTGAGTTACCAATTTGAGCCGGGCGACGATAACGATGGTGTAACGGTACACATTCCGCTGCCTATCTTGAACCAGATCGACCAGAACGGTTTTGATTGGCAGATCCCGGGTCTACGTCAAGAGCTAGTAATTAGCTTGATTAAGTCGTTACCTAAAACGCTACGCCGTAACTTTGTACCTGCGCCAAACTACGCAGATGCATTCTTGGCACGTGTGACACCGCTTGAAGCACCGTTACTGGATTCTCTTGAGAAAGAGCTACGCCGCATGACGGGTGTGGAAGTGGTACGTGATGACTGGAAGTTAGACCAGATTCCAGAGCACTTAAAGGTAACATTCCGCGCTGTAGATCATCGCAAGCGTAAGCTGAAAGAACAGAAAGATCTGCATGAGTTGAAAGAGAGCCTGAAAGACAAGGTTCAAGAAACGCTTTCTAAAGTGGCAGACGACGATATCGAGCAGCAGAACCTGCACACGTGGAGCTTTGGTGAATTACCAAAAGTCTACCAACAGAAACGTGGTGGCTACGATGTTAAAGCCTTCCCTGCGCTGGTGGATACCAAAGACAGCGTAGAGATCAAACTGTTCGAAACCGAGCAAGAGCAAATCTCGGCAATGAAATCGGGTCAGCGTCGTTTAATCTTGTTGAACGTGCCATCACCGATCAAATACTTGCACTCGAACCTGCCGAACAAATCGAAACTTGGCTTGTACTTCAACCCATACGGACAGGTACTCGATCTTATCGATGACTGTATCGCTTGTGGTATTGATAAGCTGATTGAAGAGAAGGGCGGTTTGGTTTGGGAACCAGAGCAGTTTGAAGCTCTGAAAGAACACGTACGTGCAGAGCTGGGTGATACCGTAGTAGAGATTGCTCAACAGGTTGAAACCATCCTAACCACGGCATTCAGCATCAGTAAAAAGCTGAAAGGACGCGTGGATCTTTCTATGGCATTCGCACTTTCTGACATAAAAGCTCAAGTAGAAGGTTTGATTTTTAAGGGTTTTGCCACAGAATGTGGGTGGAAACGCCTGCCGGATATTCTACGCTATATGAGAGCGATTGAACGCCGCATGGAAAAACTGCCAATTGACCCGAATAAAGATCGTCTTCACATGATCAAAGTTGAGTCAGTAATGAATGATTACAAAGAACTGCTGAATAAAATTCCAAAAGGGATCGCGGTTCCAGAAAATGTAAAAGAGGTGCGTTGGATGATAGAAGAGCTTCGTGTAAGCTTCTTCGCACAGCAGCTCGGTACGCCTTACCCAGTATCAGATAAGCGTGTTAAAAACGCGATTGATGCTTGCTAAAGGAATAAAGCTAGACGCAATGGCAAGGTTTGGGTATAAATCTTGCTTATTGCATTACTAATTGAATAGTTATTACATACAGGGCGACTTGGTGGCAATTTATTACCACTCAAGGCCTGCCACTAGGACGAAAAAGGTCGAATATGAAAAAAACGTTATTGGCACTAGCACTACTAGGTGCATCTTCAACAGCAATGGCTGATTCTTGGTTGTACGGCGGTGTAATGGGTGGTCAAAACTCATTCGCTGGTGAAGATGAAAACGCGGTGGGCATCCACGTAGGTACAGGTATCCTTCCACTAATCGGTGTTGAAGCGGGTTACTGGGATCTAGGTTCTTTCGGCAGCGTTAATTACGGCAACCGCGATCTTAAGAATTTAGACGCAAGCACTGCTTACCTAGCGATTAAACCAAGCATCGATTTTGGTCCTCTTCACGTATACGCGAAGGGTGGTCTTCACTCTTACGAGCTTAAAGCTGATGGCTTCAAGCAAGACGATGTTGATATCATGTACGGTGTAGGCGCTGAATACTTCATCTTTGGTCCACTATCTGTAGGCGCTAGCTACCAAAACTTCAAAATGAAAGATGACGACTCTGGCGTATTCACGCTAAACGCAACTATCCACCTACTGTAATTACTTGCAGTCAGTGACAGACGTACCGTTGGTCACGGATATTTGTAGAGTTCGTAAGAATTCGTAAAAAATGCCAGCTTGATAGCTGGCATTTTTGTATCTGTTAACCGTGTAATCGCTACTCTGTTTTCTTATAACAGATAGCAAGCGGATGGTTACTTTTTACTGTTCAGAATACGCTGAATTCTTGGGTTAATCGCTTTACCGTGTTTACTTTCGTACTCTTCACGTTTTAAATCGTTCAGGTTCTTTACAGAGTTAGCGGCAAGAAGGAATTCTGGTAACTCAGTTTCAAGCATGCCTTTCTCATCTAAACGTTTCGCTTCCAAGTAATACTTCTTGAACAGGCCATCGAGTTTGTTTTCAGCCGTGCGCTTTAAATCGTACAGTTTATTCTGGATTAACCATTGTTCAATCTTATTATCTGCAGAGCGTGACAACACTCGAATACGGCTATCCAACAACTCCTCTTCAGTCAAAGAATCTTTCAGGATCCAAAGCTCACCCATTTGCGGCGGCCAACTGTTGCCAAGTTGAATACGTTCATGACAGTGCATTAGCACGCGGTTAAGGCCGTCTGAATCGACTGAGTTGGCAAACTCAATGAACTTACCGCTTGGCTCACTACCGTACTGATATTCCCACTGCGTTTCGTACACGCTCAAGAAAGAGCCGAACACGTGAATACACCAATCGGTTAGTTCCAGCTCTGCAGGATCTTGATCAACAACAGGTACTTGTTGAGACGCACCAGAATCCGCAGCTTGTGCAGCCGCTACTTTCACTTCGGTACTTTGCGCTTCAATCACTTCAGGTACTAATGGACCTGTAGCGTCAGGTACAAAAGGTTGAGCTGGCTCAGAAGGTTGGCTTTTTGCCTTTTTGAATGAGCTGCTGCCTGAAGCGTTCAGATGGGCTAAGCTTTTGTCTATACCCATTTCCTTGAGCTTGTCCTGCATTTCCTGAATATTGAGAGGTCTTCTGCTGTTGTTGTCTTTCATTTTGCTTCTCGTTAACTAGCCAGTACTGCAGCTTGGATTCAATCCGAGATAATGGCATTAATTCATTGGCTTTGGCTTTATACCAGAGGACAAATTTCTTCCATACTAAACTATGGTCACCGGTCAAACCGGAGAATTTAAACGCACGTTCTGCCCATGATGGTATCTCTTCTTCGTTGAGATCATGAGTAGAGACGGTGTTGCTGTTCATTGAGCCTCGACCTTGTGGGCGAGGGGCCTGCTGCATATGTTGCATTGGTGCCGGAGCAGGCTGAAACTTAGGTGCAGGTGCAGGTGCAGGTGCAGGTGCCGTAGAGTAGACCGGAATACTATTGGTCGGTTGAACCTCAACGTGCGCCGCAGTTTGCTCTTGCTCAATGAGCATTTTGAAAACGTGAATCTCTTTTTTATCCCGATAATCTACTTTTACCTTATCGAGAAAACCTTGGTCGACTAAACACTTAAGACAGTCGGCTAAACCAAACGTAGAGAGAGCACAAAGTTGACCTGCTGTTTGTAGGCACACATTGGTGTAGCCGAATTCGTCAGCACCGTCTGCAAGCATCAATAAAACCAGCTTTTCTGCAGGGCTAGAGGTATTCACTTGCCAAGCTAAATAAGAATATTTGGCGCTCAATATCGTGTTCTCAAAAAAGGTAAGTCGTTGTCACTATTGTAAGTCACCCCTTACCGAATTTATAGCAACTTAACAGAAAACGGCATTAGTAAGCCAAATATTGACCATAAGGAGACGTCTGCCCCATAAAGTAAGCCTACAGTCATTCATTCTTGTGGTTTAAGCTAGGAATCATTGGGCATGAATACGCATAGCAGCTTAAAGTGCCGACATTCTTTGTTAGGTTAAGAATGCCCAATTCGCGTCCACATTCTGTTGGTCACAATACAGGTCTTCTTTTAAAGTCTTCTCTTTAGGTCAACTATTGATGATTTTCTTAGCTATATCCCATTTATTCTCTTTCCATTCACAAAATGTATTTAATTTATAAAACCCCTTGATATGATCAATATTTGCGCTATTATGACGATAAGTCAGAAATGACGAAGCGTCACAAAATGGTTAACTACATGAATTTACTATTCGTGTTAATATATTGGATAGGAGTGTTTTAAATACTGGCGAAGCTTAGATAACGGCTAAGCTCATATACGGACTAAAAAATTATGTTTGGCTTTGGTTGTAAAGGCGATAAACAAGGTATCTTTGGTTGCAAAGGCGTGTTGTCTAAAAAGCAGCAGTCTATTGCAGACCGAGAAGTAGAGTTGATGTTGTTAGCAAAAGATCTAGTTCGAGAACAAGGGTTCGGAAACCTCACGATGGACAAGCTAACGGCAGCGAGCTCTTATTCTAAAGGTACGATATACAATCACTTTTGCAGCAAAGAAGACGTCGTTTTAGCGTTATGTATTCACTCTCTCAAGACAGAAGCAATGATGTTTGCTCGCTCTGGAGAGTTTGAAGGCAACACACGTGAAAAGATCGTCGCATTGCACGTTGCTTACCGAATCTATGCTCGCATGGAACCGGTACTATCAACCTGTGCGATCATGGCTAAAAGCCCGTGGGTACTAGAGAAAGCGTCTAGTGCACGCGTCGCCGAGATGAATGAACTGGAAGAGTTGGTGATTGAACAATGCGACTCTATGGTTAACCAAGCGGTAGAAGCGGGTGACCTAAAGTTCTCTTCTGGCGTTGGCTCAGATGCCATCGTTTTTGCTAACTGGTCAATCGCATTTGGTTCAAATGCCTTGTCACAGAACGCATCAAACAGTCATTGTATTAAGCGGTTACAAGACCCGTATTCAGTATTACACAACGCGAACATGATTCTAGACGGCCTAAATTGGCATCCCCTTTCTAGTGACTGGGATTACCGCAAAACTTGGCGTCGTGTAGAACAAGAACTGTTCAGTGAAGAGATCGCTTACTTAGAGTCTGTAGGTCGATAGCTTCCGTTAAGCCCACAATGTGGGTTTATTAATAACCATTTTTGACGATTCGTCACAAACTTGAGACTGACCGACTGTGGTTGCTGTTTTCTTGAGTGTTTGACTAAGCATTGTGTCTTTTGTCAGCTTCGGCTGGCTTTTTATGACACAAATATGACGAATCGTCACAAATGGAGACTGTGATGAAACATGACAGCCAGAAGCCCACGTTCGATCAGCAAAACCGAGATAACCCTAATGCTGATAGCGCAAACACAGATCTAAACAGTTGGCACTCAATACCTACCAAGCGTTCGTTTATCGTTCTGCTGGTGGTGTTTTCAATCATCATTCTCTCTGCATTAGGGGCTAAGAACCTCTACTTTAGAGGGGACTACAACATCTTCTTCGAAGGCACCAACAAGCAGTTGATGGCGTTCGATGAAATCCAAACCACCTTTGCAAAAACCGACAACCTTGCGATTGTTGTCGCACCTGAAGATGGCAATGTCTTCACCCCTGAAACTCTCACCCTGATTCAAAATCTCACGGTTGATGCGTGGCAGATCCCGTATTCAAGCCGTGTCGATTCCCTTGCTAATTATCAGCACACCGAAGCCATTGAAGATGATCTTTTGGTAGAAGACTTGCTGTATGAAGAGTACGAACACACACCAGAACGCATCGCCAAAGTAAAACAGATCGCCCTTAACGAGCCGTTGCTTAAGAATGCCTTGGTGTCGGCCTCTGGCGATGTGACGATTGTGAACGTCACCGTGCAACTGCCAGAAGTGGACAAAACCGCAGAAGTGCAAGAGGTGATTGCGGCAATCAATACCATGATCGGCAAGTACCAAGCTCAGTATCCTAATGTCGAATTCCATAAAGCGGGCATCATAGCCATGAACAACGCATTTATGACTTCGGCTCAAGAAGACAGCTCAACGCTCGTTCCCTTGATGCTGTTGGTAGTACTGGTGTTCCTGACCTTTATGCTGCGCTCGTTCTTTAGTGTGGTGGCGACGCTCATTGTGATCATCTCTTCGATTGTTGCCACCATGGGATTGTCTGGTTGGGCAGGGATGTTCTTGAGTACCGCAACCGTGAATGTGCCAACCTTGGTTTTAACTTTGGCGGTGGCCGATTGTGTTCACGTGATTGTGACCATGAGACAAGCTATGCAGCGCGGTATGGAGAAAGCACAAGCCATTCAATACAGCATCAAGCTCAATGCGATGCCGATTCTGATCACCTCGGTGACCACTGCGATTGGTTTCCTGATGATGAACATGTCGGACTCACCAGTGCTGCGTGATTTCGGTAACTTGTCGGCACTGGGTGTACTTATTGCGTGCTTCTTGTCTGTGACTATGTTGCCAGCGTTGCTAAAACTGCTGCCAGTCAAACGTCTACCTGCCAACCCTCAGTATCGCAGTGAAAACTAACGAGTCTCAAGCGATTGCTGATCCTGTGTTCTTGCAAGCAATTGGTGACTTTACTAAGTGGCTACGCGTTCAACCAGAAACTGACCATGTGGCAACGCTTTCTGATGTTTATATGCGTTTGAACAAGAATATGCATGCCGACGACGACAGCTACTACAAGCTACCGCTGAACCGTGAACTTGCCGCGCAATATCTGCTGCTTTACGAAATGTCTCTGCCGTACGGCTTGGACTTGAACAACCAGATCAACGTCGATAAATCATCGATCAAAATGGTACTCACCGTCGATAACCTTGGCAGCGTTGAGCTAGTCGAACTCGAAGAGCGCATTTACTCATGGTTTGCAGCCAATGCACCGCAATATGAAGTGGTGGCTTCGAGCCCGTCACTGATGTTTGCTCATATTGGCGAAACCAACATGGCGAGCATGCTATCAACTTTGCCTATCACCCTAGTGCTTATCTCTGGCTTGATGATCTTTGCATTGCGCTCGGTTCGCTTAGGCATGATCAGCCTAGTGCCCAACATTGCGCCTGCGATCATTGGCTTTGGTTTATGGGCGCTTATCTCAGGTGAAATCAACCTCGGTTTGTCAGTCGTGGTCACGCTCACGTTGGGTATCGTGGTTGATGATGCGGTGCACTTCTTGAGTAAATACCAGCGCGCAAGAATCGAAGGGAAATCAGCAGAAGAAGCGGTTCGATACGCTTTCCACACCGTAGGTCGCGCTTTGTGGATCACCACTGTTGTGCTAGTGGCCGGTTTCTCTGTACTGGCGATGTCGAGCTTCAGACTCAACTCCGACATGGGCTTACTCAGCGCGATTGTGATTTTCATTGCGCTGGTGGTCGATTTCATCTTGCTACCAAGCTTACTGATGATCTTCGACAAACAGACCCACTATTCAGCTAAAACTCAGCACGAATCAAAGCCAGATACCAAGTCGCAGCCTAGATCGACAGCCGAACTGACTACTTCGACCAAATAAGGAAACGTCGGCCTGCTGCGGTGGGCTGACTCAAGGAGATATTTATGAAAAGCGTTAAACAAACATTCGCTACTACATTACTTACTGTTAGCTCGTTGGCACTGAGCACATTCGCCGCTTTCCCAGCATTAGCAGACCCAGCGAAAGGCTTAGAAATTGCCGAACAACGCAAAGCCGTCGATATGGGGTGGGGCGATTCTGTCGCAACCATGGAAATGCTACTTCGCAACAAACAAGGCGAAAGCAGCTCGCGCCTAATGCGATTGAAGTCGTTAGAAGTGGATGATGATGGCGACAAAGGGCTGACCATTTTTGATGAGCCGCGTGACGTAAAAGGCACGGCTTTCTTGAACCATTCACACATCTCTAAATCGGATGACCAATGGCTGTACTTGCCTGCGTTGAAACGTGTAAAACGCATCTCTTCGCGCAACAAATCTGGCCCGTTTATGGGCAGTGAATTTGCGTATGAGGACTTAAGCTCGTTTGAACTTGAAAAGTACACCTTCAACTACATTGAAGACGCGAAACTGGAAGGCGTAGACACCTTTGTTTTAGAGCAAGTACCGACCGATAAAAACTCAGGCTACACC
The DNA here is from genome assembly GCF_041469505.1 of Vibrio sp. 10N.286.49.E11. Lineage (NCBI taxonomy): Bacteria > Pseudomonadati > Pseudomonadota > Gammaproteobacteria > Vibrionales > Vibrionaceae > Vibrio > Vibrio sp. 10N.286.49.E11. Next base: position 56,122 of record NZ_JBFRKQ010000054.1, on the reverse strand, counting down.
ATGCAAAAGGTATGGCTAGACCAACAGCACTACCGCCCAATGAAAGTCGAGTTTTACGACCGCAAAGGCGCACTGCTTAAAACTCTATCGTTCCAAGATTACAAACAGTACCTAAACCAATACTGGCGCGCACACACCATGGCGATGCAAAACCATCAAACAGGCAAAAGCACGGTACTAACCACGACAGATTTAGTGTTCCAGACAGGTCTTAAAGACAAGGATTTCCAAAAGAACACACTAAAACGTGCGAAATAAGGCAGGAATATGAAAAGGATTGTGGCAACAGGAACCCAATTATCCTTAACCTTGGCGGCGACCGTCGGGCTTATGCAGGTGTCGTTGCCTTGTGTGGCGGCAGGCTTTAGCTCTGAGTTCGTAGAACAGGTCACCCCGGAGCTAGCAGGGCAGGTTAACCTTGAACATAGGCAGTTCTTTAGCGACGGCTTACAAGGGCAAGACAAAGGACAAAGCTCACTGGTGTTGCAGCCAGAGTTTTACTGGGAGCAACAAGAGGGCAACGGCAGTATTACCTTCACCCCGTTTTATCGCCTAGACAGTGAAGACGATGAACGAACTCATGGTGATATTCGCGAAGCCTTGTATTTAACCTATTGGGATGATTACGAACTGCGAGCGGGTGTTGGAAAGGTATTTTGGGGCGTAACCGAATCGGCGCATTTAGTGGATGTGGTAAACCAGACCGATGCCATTGAATCGGTCGATGGCGAATCCAAGTTAGGTCAGCCTATGGTGCACTTCACCTCGATAAAAGAGTGGGGCACCATAGACGCCATGTTACTGCCGTATTTTCGTGAGCGTACCTTCGCAGGCGAAGACGGTCGATTAAGGCCAACCGTGCCAGTATCGGACGATGCGCTTTACGAATCTTCACGAGAAGAAAAACACGTTGATGTGGCATTGCGTTACAGCCAAATGTACGGTGATTGGGATGTCGGTTTAAGCTACTTAGGCGGCACAAACCGCGACCCTTATTACCGTGTGGAAGGCAATCAACTCAAGCCATACTACGCCCAAATGCAACACTTCGGATTGGATGTTCAAGGCATTATCGGTGACTGGTTATGGAAGCTGGAAAGCATTTATCGCGACAGCTACGACAACCATACCGGCGTGGCGACAGGCTTTGAATACACTTGGGTAGGGGCGCTTGAATCGTACTGGGACATCGGCTTCATCGCTGAATACCTGTATGACAGCCGAGGCAACAATGCCCAAACCATCGGCCAAAATGATGTGTTCCTTGGGGCACGTTTCGCTTTGAACGATGAAGACGGCACCGAAGTGCTTACTGGTATCACTCAAGACTTAGATAACAGTGATGTCTACAGTGCCAAGCTAGAGGCATCGAGCCGTATTAACAACAATCTCAAGTGGCGACTGAATGCTTGGTTGTTTGAGAACGAAACCCCAGAGGACTTGTTGTTCTTCGCACGCAAGGATGAATTTGTTGAGATGGCGTTGGAATATTATTTCTAATGTTAGCTTCGTGGGGCGTTCCTGTTGGGGGGGACGTCTCAAATTTAAGATGAGCCATATTTAGAATGTTCAAAGTCGTCTTTTTATAAAGTGGATCAAACAATCGAATAAACCTACAGGTAAAATGGTTATATTTTTCAGTATCTATAACCTCCGAATATGCATGTAAATCGTGCTGGTGGTATCGGCCTTAAGGGATTTATGAATTCATTTAATTGGGATAAAAACTTTGAAACAGGTATTGGTGTTGTAGATGAACAGCATCAATATCTTGTTGGTATTATCAACCACTACGGAAATCTGTTGTCAGAGAACACTATCTCTATCGACGACATAAACGTCGCTTTACTCGATCTCACATGCTATGCCGAATTTCACTTTAAAGAAGAAGAATCTTTGATGAGAGATTGCGGTGTGTATGAGCGACACATTGAAGAGCATATCAAAGTGCATCGTGTATTTATGCAAGATATCTACAGTATGCAAGCTTTCATCATGGAAGAAGATCAGTCGTCAGCACGGCAGTTACTTGATTTATTGATCCACTGGCTTGCTTACCACATCCTCGGCATCGACCAAAACATGGCGCGACAAATGACCGCGATAGAAGAGGGCGCGACACCTCTGCAAGCCTTTGAAGCGGAAGAAAAGCAGCAAGATTCTGCGACTGTCCCGCTGTTGGCTGCGCTTAACGGCCTGTTTGAACAAGTCTCTGAACGAAACAAACAGTTGTTACGCTTCAACCAGTTACTCGAAGATAAAGTTGAGGAACGTACGGCAGAATTAAAACGAGCGAATAAGAGACTTGAAGAACTGTCATTAACCGACTCTCTTACTAATTTGCATAACCGTCGTAGTGCTTTTAAACAGTTAGCGCTGCATTGGCAAGACTCCAAAGAACTGGGCATGCCTTTAGTGTGTATTATGATTGATGCCGACCACTTCAAGCGCATTAATGACACCAGCGGCCATGATGCAGGCGACTTGGTGCTACAAACCCTCTCGCGTGAACTGAAAAACACGTTCCGTAATGATGATATTGTTTGCCGGTTAGGTGGCGATGAGTTCTTGGTTATTTGCCCAAACACCGACCTTAAAGGTGGGATGTACATCGCGGAAACCGCTCGACAGAAAGTGTCTGAATTAGAGGTTGAAACCAGTCATCAAGTTTGGATTGGCAGTATTAGTGTCGGTGTCGCTGAAATGACCCAAGAATTCGAAACCATGAACGAATTGATTAAAGCGGCGGATGAGTCCGTCTATTTAGCAAAAAACGCAGGGAAGAACAGCGTTTGTTCTATTCAGATCTAGCCTTCAGGTCATTTCCAAATTAAGAAGTGGAACCTGTAATTGTTCCACTTCTTCCTACTCCTCATTAATATCCTGTTAAATTTGCCGTGTTTTTAGTCAATAACTTGCTCTTTTAACGATTCAATTTGGCATTGGTTGCGTGTTTGATTACTATGTGTAGCTATCTAAAAAAACTAATCATCCGATACGGACACTACCAACTGGTAGATGAGGAAATGATGCAACATCTAGAAGAGATCATTGCTAATGCAACGACTGCTATTGATACAGCAGATTCGTTAGTCGCACTTGATGAAGTGCGAGTTCAGTATTTAGGTAAGAAGGGTGAACTAACTCTTCAACTACAAAGCCTAGGTAAACTTCCACCTGAAGAGCGTCGCACTGCTGGTCAAGAGATCAACAAAGCGAAAGGTGCTGTTCAACAAGCGATCGCAGCTCGCAAAGACGCACTACAACGTGCAGAGCTTGAAGCGAAACTAGCTGAAGAAACTATCGATGTGAGCCTACCAGGTCGTCGCATTGAGAACGGTGGTCTTCACCCAGTTACTCGCACTGTTGAGCGTATCGAACAGTTCTTTGGTGAGCTTGGCTTTAGCACTGAGTCTGGCCCTGAGATCGAAGATGCATTCCACAACTTTGATGCACTAAACATCGCAGACGATCACCCAGCTCGTACTGATCACGATACTTTCTTCTTCAACCCTGATCTAATGCTACGTACGCACACTTCTGGTGTTCAAATCCGTACGATGGAAAACGGCAAACCGCCATTCCGCTTCATTGCTCCGGGTCGTGTTTACCGTAACGACTACGATCAAACTCACACGCCAATGTTCCACCAAGTGGAAGGTATGTTAGTTGATGAGAACGTAAACTTCGCACAACTTAAAGGCATTCTTAACGATTTCCTTTGTAACTTCTTTGAAGAAGAAGTTGAAGTGCGTTTCCGTCCTTCATTCTTCCCGTTCACAGAGCCTTCAGCTGAAGTTGACGTGAAACGTAAAGATGGCAAATGGCTAGAAGTTCTAGGCTGTGGCATGGTTCACCCTAACGTACTTCGCTCTGTTGGCATCGACCCTGAGAAATACTCTGGTTTTGCATTCGGTATGGGTGTAGAGCGTCTAACGATGCTTCGTTACGGCGTAAATGACCTTCGTGCGTTCTTCGAGAACGACCTTCGTTTCCTTAAACAATTCAAGTAATCCGGGGCAGTCGAAACTATGAAATTCAGTGAATCTTGGCTACGCGAGTGGGTTAAACCTGCAATTAACAGCGAAGAGCTAGCTCACCAAATCACTATGGCTGGTTTGGAAGTTGACGATGTAGAACCTGTTGCTGGTGAATTCACCGGCGTTAAAGTAGGTAAAGTGGTTGAGTGCGGTCAGCACCCAGACGCAGACAAACTACAAGTAACTAAAATTGATATCGGCGAAGAAGAGCTGTTAGACATCGTATGTGGTGCATCTAACTGTCGTCTTGGCCTAACTGTAGCAGTAGCAACAGTTGGCGCAGTACTGCCTGGTAACTTCAAAATCAAGAAAGCAAAACTACGTGGCGTTCCATCGCACGGCATGCTTTGTTCTTTCTCTGAGCTAGGTATCGACGTAGAGTCTGACGGCATCCTTGAGCTACCAGAAGGCACAACGCTAGGCATGGACGTACGTGAGCTTCTTGAGCTTAACGACGTAACTATCGACGTAGACCTAACAGCAAACCGCGCAGACTGCTTCAGCATCCGTGGCCTTGCTCGTGAAGTTGGCGTACTAAACCGCGCAGACGTTACAGAGCCAACAGTTGACGCTGTTGCAACAAGCATTGAAGACACAGTATCTGTTGAAATCAAAGCAACTGATGCTTGTCCACGTTACCTTGGCCGTGTGGTTAAGAACGTAAACGTGAAAGCGGAATCTCCAATCTGGATGCAAGAAAAACTGCGTCGTTGTGGTATCCGTTCAATCGACCCAGTTGTAGACATCACAAACTACGTGATGCTAGAGCAAGGCCAACCAATGCACGCATTTGATCTCGCTAAGATCGAAGGCGGTATCGTGGTTCGTCTAGCAGAGCAGGGCGAAAAGCTAACACTTCTAGATGGCAACGAAGCTGAACTAAACAGCAACACGCTTGTTATCGCTGACCAAAACAAAGCACTAGCAATCGCTGGTATCTTTGGCGGTCAAGATTCAGGTGTTACTACTGAAACGACAGACGTACTTCTTGAAGCAGCATTCTTCGCACCGGATCACATCCGTGGTCGCGCACGTGCTTACGGCCTTCACACTGATTCTTCTCTACGTTTCGAACGTGGTGTTGATTCAACGCTACAAGCAGCAGCTATGGAGCGTGCAACACAGCTTCTAGTTGAAATCTGTGGTGGTGAAGTTGCGCCAGTAAACGGCAGCGAATCTGAAGCTGATCTTCCTAAAGCAAACGTAGTTGCTCTACGTCGCGCTAAGCTAGATAGCCTACTAGGTCACGAAATCCCATCTACAGACGTAGTGGAAATTCTTACTCGCCTAGGTTGTAACGTTGAAACGACAGACGCTGGCTGGACGGCAACGTCTCCATCTTGGCGTTTTGATATCGCAATCGAGCAAGACCTAATTGAAGAAGTAGGTCGTATCTACGGTTACGATAACATTCCAAACCAAGCGCCTAAAGCGGCACTTAAAATGAATGACCACAAAGAAGCTGACCAACCGCTTAAGCGCGTTCGTGACCTTCTTGTAGACCGTGGCTACCACGAAGCAATCACATACAGCTTCGTAGAACCAGAGCAGCAAAAACTTGTTGTACCTGGTGTTGAGCCGCTAATCCTGCCATTCCCAATCTCTGCGGATATGTCAGCAATGCGTCTTGGCCTAATCCAAGGTCTACTAAACACAGTTGTTCACAACCAGAAGCGTCAACAGTCTCGCGTTCGTCTATTCGAATCAGGCCTACGTTTCATCCCTGAAGCAACTGCTGAAAACGGCATGCGCCAAGAAATGATGCTTGCGGGCGTTATCTCTGGTACTCGTGGCGAAGAGCACTGGGACATTGCAACTAACACTGTAGATTTCTTCGATCTTAAAGGTGACCTAGAAGCAGTTCTTGAGCTTTCTGCAAACGAAATCGCATACAGCTTCAAAGCAGCTAAGCACCCAGCACTTCACCCAGGTCAAACTGCGGCTATCGTCGTAGACGGCAAAGAAGTGGGTATCATTGGTACTGTTCACCCAGAACTAGAGCGTAAGTTTGGTCTTAACGGCCGCACTATCGTATTCGAAATCGAATGGGCAGCTATCAACACTCGCGTGCTTCCAGAAGCAGTAGCAGTATCTAAGTTCCCTGCAAACCGTCGTGATATCGCAGTAGTTGTTGACGAAGCAGTCGCTTCTGGCGACATCGTAGAAGCGTGTATCGCTGCTGGTGGCGAATTCCTAACAGGCGCTAAACTGTTCGACGTATACGTTGGTCAAGGCGTTGAAGAAGGTAAGAAGAGCCTAGCAATCGCACTTAGCCTACAGTCTGTAGAGCGCACACTTGAAGATGCAGACATCGCTGGTTCAGTAGATGCTATCGTAGCTTCAATCTCAGAGAAATTCGGCGCAGCACTTCGCGACTAATCTCTTCTGATAGATAGAAAACCAAAGGCCTCGCATTGCGAGGCCTTTTTTGTAATAGTTCAAAGAGTATCAGTTTTGGTTTTGGGGGACGGTTAGTTATCAGTTAATATTTTTTTGATAAGTGTATCTAATTCTTTTTCCCACTCTCCGCTATTGGCTGTTCTAGATACTGAGAGGTGTTGTTTGTGGGTAGATAATTGATATTCTATTGTCTCTACCCATTGTTGATCTCCTTTGTTTGCAATCAGCACTTGCTCAAAAGTAAAAAGAACTTGAGATACGAACCATCGGTACTCTCTCTTGTTGTTTTGTGTGTATATTCCTTGTGCGAAATTAGGATTATCGATACAAAGCTGCAAATACTCTTTATAAAAAGATGCTGCATTTTGTTTACGACTAGCAATTAATTGTTGATAGGCAATATATCCTGCAATCCCGGCTATGATTGCTGCGGAAATGGTCGCTATGTTTGATAATACACTTAGAATGCTGTCCCACAATGCGGCATCCACTAATGGGTGTTCCTTTAGCTTGATACAAACTTCACTACTAATCATGTGTTTTTGTTCTTTTGTTAATTACGGTTTTTAGATAATTTGAATCCAATAGGTACAGGTTTGAATTCATCATTATTGCTATTTCGCGACGATTTATTCTGAAAGCTTCGTAAGCTACCATAATCAATCTTGGCTAACACAAAGTAATCTGAAACTCCTCCCTTAATACGAACCGAGTCTCTTTTGTAGTCGACTTTGTAGGGTGCTCTTACCCTACTATCGCCATATCTTCGGTTGTTTACTTGAACAACAAATGTATGAACGTCATGAGCTGCCCCTTCAACTAAAAAACTAAAAGTTTTTACGTCGGGGTTCCATTCTAGAACAAATAGGCTATCAACCTTTCCTTGAAACCTAACTCGGTTCTGTGGGTTGGTGAGATCGCTACATACTATAACTCCAAATTGATAAGAGCCATGTTTATAAATTGGTAGTGCTTTATCATTACAAGGAGGTACATAGAGTTTTTTACGTTTTTTGCTTAGAGTTAGGCTTTCTTCATGAGCGGGCATGAGTTTCGGCTGCATGAATACCAAATTACTTAAATATCCTGTGGCGCGTGTTGTCAGAGAAACTAAGCAATCATTCCGAATAATATTGTTTCGATTGTTGTGTTGATAGTACTCCAGGCCTGCGATGAATGATATATTTTGCCTAGCCAATCGGCTTGCTATGTTAAAGCCCCAACGTCGTGGCATAGAGCATTCTGGGAAAACGATGTAATCAGCTTTCGGCTTAGTTTTTAGTATGTTATTTATTAGGCGGTTTACTGACTCATACCTTTCAACGCTCCTATCAGGAGTACCTTTTAGAGCATTCATAAATTGTTCGTCAGTAGTCTCAAAGTTTGTGAGAGCTACGATTACCTTTCTTTCGCTATATTTAGGAACGGTGTAGCATTCGCCATCTATCTCATCGGTATTGAGCCCAAGGTTGCCGAGACTATAAGTTCCTGCTCCTCTCAGCCCTAAAATAGAATCTTCGAATAACTTAGAATCACTCAGAACTGTAGGGCAGATTATTGCTATTTCTTGGATACTTAATGGCCGTGTTGGAAATGCCAATGCAGGCCAATGGGGTGTCTTAAGATTGGCTTCTTCCCGAAAACGTTTGATTAACTTGAGTCTTAGTACTTTCTGAATACTTTTAGCACGAGGGAAGCGTCTAGTTCTGAATTCTCTTTCTTGGTCATAATACCAAAAGTCTTTATATGGGCGACTTCCCAAGTCAGATATTAGCAATAGCCTACTATATCGTCGTATGTCTTCAATTGAGGTATTTTTTCCCCCCGAAGTTGTGCGTAACTCATCTAAGCTTTCTAGGGTAGAGTAAAGAGACTTCCAATTACTAAACCCTTTAGATGTTGATGCTTTTAAAGCTGTCTCTTTGAGTGATAAAAATAGATATTCTCTGCAAGAGAGGAGTTGTTCTTTTGAACTAGGTTGGGTTGTTTTCTCCAAAAGTTCAAGGCATTTGTTCAACTCAGAAAGAAATGCCTTAGTCGCATTAAAGTCCTGATTCGAAATCATTAGACTAAATACACGAGGAAGATAACCGGATAAATCAAATAGCCCTTTAGGCGTTAATAGATAGCGCTCGACAAGACCATAGAATTCTTCTCTAATTCCTATCCAGTCTTTTGCAACTAAGTCAGATGTATAGTTTTCAATATCTCTAATTAGTAGAGAAAGCCCCATTCTCTTAACTGAAACCACGTCAGCTTTTCTAAGAGCGTCAGCAATCAAAGATGCGTCAGGAGAAGCGAGTAGTGTCTTTTCGGCCATAAGAGCGGAAGAATGAGGTACTTCTGGAAGTAACCGATACTCACTAGACTGTTCTCTAATTTGGCTTTCAATTTGATTGATGAAATCTTCGCCATGTTCAGATGACAAACTAAAAATCTTTTGCTTGCTTGCGGTAAAGGTCAGATCTGAGTCTTGCGCGTATATAAACCTAAGTCTTAAGCTTGGTTGTTGCCCTTTCTGCCGAGATATTTTTATACAATCTACTTTTTTGCTTATATGAGAAATTATTGTATCACCAGTATTAGTATTCTCGGGCGTTTCAAAGACTAAAAAGATATCGTCAACATATCGACCATAATATGCTGGTTTGAGATTAGAATGAACTTCTTTATCTAGTTGGTATAGGAGAACGTTGGAGATTACTTTTGACGCTGAAATACCGACGGGTAAAGCTCCCTCTGGTCTTTTTTCAAAATCAGGCGTGAGTGAATACCAATATCTCATCGAAGAAAGTAATTGCTTTGTAAATATCTTTTGGTCTTTGGTCAAAGTGATATCAATTTCAGATAAGAAAGAAGGTTTCAACAGAAAATTCGGTGAAGCATTGTGGTAAAACCCAGCGAGATCCATTGTTACTGCAGTCGCATTTTTGCCTTTTTCGAGAAGACCTCTCATTGCAGATAAGCCATTTTCTCGCCAAGCTTTATAAGCTGAAAAATATGGAGAAAACAGCCCTGACGAATCATGATTTAACTCACCATTAGATGAATTGTGACGTTTTCTGCGAAGCCTATTCCCATATGACAGATTTTTGTCTAGTTTTGACTCGAATTGGTGTCCAACTTTAAGAATCCAGAGCGCTGAAATTATTTGGTAGTTTATAGTTGGTTTGATAACTAATCGGTACTGAGCATCTAGCTTCTTGTTACCACTTTCATTGAATCTCAACTTCCAATCTACTGAAGGGTCAACAGAGCGGTAATGAACTTGTTGATCATCGTTCCATGCAGTGTCATCAAGGTTTTTAGGGACGTAGTAATAGTCGCCGATGAAGTTTTTTGTCTCCCACCATGTACAGGTGCTTTCTGTGATTTCCTTAAACAAGGCCTCAATGTTTTCTTTGATGTTTTGCTCAAACTCAGCAAAATCCAATGCTGTTGGTGCGGAGTTATCGTAGAAAGCTTCCGATTTGGCTTTTCTGTAAGCGATATATATATCCGCTAGAGTAATAAACGTTTTATCAAATTGTTTTCTAGCCATACTGACTCTAACTGTTTGTGTTATTTATGTTTATGGTAAAGCTTCTTGGTATTTAGTAAAGGAATGCAAATCAAATAAAAGACTATTTCAGCCCTTAACTTGGTTCAACTACGCATTATTTAGACTAGTAACCAACCTCATCGATAGCTTTCTCCTAGATTTTCCTTTACCCGTCTACAGCTTCACACTTTATAGTGACTATATTGATTGAGAGGCGCTTTCTGCGTCCCCTCTAAAGTAAGTAGAGAGACACTATGAAACGTTTAATTCTAAACATCACACTCTTGGTATTCATGGCGATTGGCAGCTTTAATGCCATGGCTCATGATTCAACGGTTAAGTATGGTATTGCGATATCTCACGATGGTGAGCAAATTGCGTATGGCAAAAGTGGGAGTGGGGGTACGGCGCTGATTTTCATTCACGGTTGGAGCTTAGACAGCAGGCTATGGCAAAACCAAGTGAGTGAGTTTTCAAAGCAGTACCAAGTGATCACCATGGACTTAGCAGGCCACGGTAACTCATCGTTTAATCGTGAAGAGTACACCATGGTTGCATTCGCTGAAGACATCAAAGCAGTCATCGAGAAAGAACAACTTGAATCCGTCATCTTGGTCGGGCATTCCATGGCGGGTGGTGTTATTGCAGAAGCTGCCAAACTGATGCCGAAAAGGGTGAAGGGCATTATTGGTGCCGACACATCGCAAAACGTCGCACTAGCCGTTTCACAAAGCGACCTAGATGCAATGACCAAACCGTTTGAAGAAGACTTCCAAGCGGGTATCACTGCGTTCGTGAAAGACTCGCTACCAAAAGAGGTAGACGCAGATTTACTTTACTGGGTAACGCAAGACATGGCCTCAGCGCCGCCAGCTATCGCGATAAACCAGTTCCGCCACTATCTAGGCCAATACGTAACAGGTGAAGCACACCGCGTGTATGAGAACGTGAATGTACCAGTAATATTGGTCAACGCTCGCCTATGGCCAACCGATTCAGAAGCGAACAAGAAACACATCAAGGATTACAGCATTTACTACATTGAAGACTCAGGCCACTTCCCAATGCTAGAACAACCACAACAGTTCAACACAACGTTGATGAAAGCGGTGAAGTCAGTGAAGTAGGGTGGTTGTACGTGAGAGTAGGCTGATAATCCCCTCCTAACCTCCCCTTGGTTTACATCTCCAATCTCTTGTTGGTAATTGGAAAGGGGAGGAACTGAATACCGATCGCTACATGTACTGGCATATGTTCAGCGACAAAGAATGTTCTCCCCCTCGGACGTTAATCTAAAGAGATCGGTGAACTCCATTTGAGGGGGAGTTAGAGGGGGAGTTAGAGGGGGAGATTTTGGTCTACTAGAACCATTCCCCAACGTTGATGAAAGCGGTTAAGTCAGTTAAGTAGGGCGCTGTAGTTGTTAAAGGATATTGGTTAATCGTTCAGAGAAAAAACTGAGGCTTCGCGTGTGCGAGGCCTTTTTGTTCGTTGGAGGTTTTTGCTAGATACATTCATTTCAATTTGCGAGTCATACCCGCGTCGTTCACTCTTTTATGGTCCTTAAACGACGGCCTCATAGTTATATAAATGCTCTACCAACCACCCCTAGATACGTAATTAGCACCACTTTTATTAGCAAGGGCTGACCGAATCTAGGGGGGCTTTCTAGTGATAATCACTTTAACTATGTGTTTAGGACGTTCTGCTATGGCTAAGAAAATAATATTCATTCATGGTCGCGCTCAAAAGCCCGATAAAGCTCCCCTTCAAGCACTCTGGTACGAGGCTATAGAACATGGTTTGCAGCGAGATTGTGGAGACTCAAGCTCATTACAAGCTTTTAAAGATGTCGATAAACGGTTTGTCTATTACGGTGAGCTATCAAACACATTGTTAGACAAACCAACGGAAGACCCTGCAAGTCGTCAGCAAGCGTTGTCTGAACTCAAAAAGTACAAGACAAGCCAGTTCAATAAAACAACGTATAACAAGGTATCTAAAATTGGTTTTCTGAAAGAGGCGTTAGCAGATACTTTTTCATCGCTTTTTGGAAAGCTGGGTGTGGCTGAGACACTCATAACAAAGGTCGCGCCGGATATGGCGCATTATTGGTATGAAGATACCTATTTCGGTAGCGATGTCAGGCATAGGCTAATGGTTGAACTGAAGGAAGCGCTTGATAATCAGGATGATGTGATGATTGTGTCGCACAGTCTTGGGTCGATGATCAGTTATGACGTGTTGTGGAAGCTGTCTCATTACGGAGAGTATAGACACGACTATGGTGCGGACAAGAAGGTCAACTTATTGCTTACGCTCGGGTCACCGTTAGGAGATGAAAACGTAAAAGATAGGCTAAAAGGGAGCCGCTTGAAAGATGAGAAGAAGTACCCGTTAAACATTCAGCAATGGATAAACATATCGGCAGAAGATGATTTTATCTCTCATGACAGCAAAATTAAAAATGACTTCAAGGATATGCTCAAACTGGATCTAATACCCGGTGGAATGAAAGATATCCACCCGATTTATAACCTCAATATTCGCAACGGGAAAAGCAATCCACATGCTTCCATCGGTTATCTCATTAATCCTAAATTCATCAAAGTACTGGATGAATGGCTCTCGAGTTGATTTGGTTTACCATCGTAAATTGCTTCGGTGCTCGTTCATTGAAACTTAGATAAAACAAGGCCTCGCGTGTGCGAGGCCTTAGTTGTTTGTGGGGGAATTAAAAGTAGGGGTGTGAACACAGAATTGGACAAAAATGGCGAGGTTAAATGTACTCATGATTCAGAAAAAAATAACGAAGTCTAACCTATCCATTACTACGAAATTACAGCTTTACGATGCCACGAGTCACTTTAATGCCACCAATTAAAGTAGAACCACCGTAGTCTTTCGCTAATCTTAATAAAGTGTCATGAAATCCATGATTTGGGAAAGCTTGTTCTACTTCTGCAATCATGGACTTAGGGAGCCCTTTTTTAACCATTCCTTTTGATGCATCAATCCAGTCCGCTTTTCGACAAGCTTCTATAACTTTTTCATGTGGACCTTTATACGGTGTGATTTTGTGATGCCAGTGAATAGCGCCTTTTAGAGCATCAGGGTCTAATCCCCAATTTTCCTTTTCATTGTCATTTAATGCCACTGCTTCTGATGGCTCAAGGTAAGCGAGTTCATGGTCAGTCCACAGGCCAATATCATGATAGACAAATGCGGTTTCGACTAACTTTTCAAATTGTTCATCATAATCTAGAAAGTGCATTGCATAAGTGATTGTTCTATAAACATGATTACGATAGCCAAGATAATCTTCCCCAATCAGCTCTTTATAACGCTCAAGTAGTAACTCTACCCGTGGTCTCTCTAGCTTTATTTGAATCTTACTGCCCATGATTATTTCCTTATTAAATCATCCTGTTGTTCATTGAGGAGTTTAGACCAAAAATCGATATTAACGAAAACTCGGGATAATCGCTGGTATGCCCGGTAGAAGGCCAACCAACGCCATTACGCCACTTAGCACAATAAACATAGTGCCAGGCAACACCCAGCGGCTCATTTTACTCAGTTCACTACTACGTTCTTTACAACCGACTAAGCCTAAGTTATCCAACAGCATGGTGAGAGCCCAACCAAATGCTGGGTTAACGAGCGCTGAAGAAAATACAACAATCGCTGCCGACTGTGTGGTTTTTCCTTCACGCGTCATTTCCATTCCAGCTTCTAGCAATGGAACAAATACCCCAACAATCAGCGCCACACACAGTACAGGTTGCCAGATAGCTAAATCCATCGGGTAACCCCAAACTGCGGCGATGATACAGAACAGAGCTGTGAGCAGCGCGCCAGCAGGAATAGGGCGTTTAGCTATCGCCGCTGGTACGATATAAGTCCCCCATGAAGACGTAAAGTTAGTACCGCCAAGCAGAGAACCGAACGTTTGACGAATTGATGCCGTGGTCATGGTGTCGTCGATGTTCATGTGTACTTTTTCGGTACGTTCTGGGTAGCTGATCTTTTGGAATACTTGATGCCCTAAGAAATCCGGTGACCACATCGCTACGGCTAGAATCGCAAACGGCAATACCACCATGAAGTGTTCAATCGTCGGTAGGCCTAGCATCCAACCTGTATTTTCTCCCCACCAATACATAGGGTTCATGTTGGGCAAGCCTGGCTCAGTGTGGAAAGCAAATGGGGCGCCCATGGCAAATGCAATCGTACCACCCAACAAGCAGCTAAGAGGTACTGCTAACCAACGTTTGCGGAAGTGTTCCAGTAGCGCGTACAAGATAATGGTGCAAAAGATCACCACAAACGCGATGTGGCTCATACCGATTCCTTCAGCCCAAGCGAAAAGCTTTTTCACTTGAGAGGCGGTTCCAACAAAGCCGAGGTAGAGCAATAAGCCGCCACACACGCCTTTACTGGTGAGGTTGGCCAACATGCTGCCACCTTTACTGATGGCTAAGATGAGGCCAAAAGCGCCAATCAACAGGCCAAACGCCATCGGGTGTCCACCTGCTGCAACCACAATCGGAATCAAAGGGATAAGTGGGCCGTGGGTCCCTGCGAGGTTTGCAGTCGGCAATAAAAAGCCAGAGAAAATAATAATGAAAACAGAGGCGATGAGCAGTTCATAACGAACGTTTTCTAGAATGAAGTCTTCATTTAATCCGAGAGCCCCAGCAAAGGTGGCTGCAATCGCGCCCACCATAACCACTTTACCAATGGTCGCCGCCATCGCTGGGATGGTGTCTTCTATCTCAAATCGATAATCTTTAAACGGCAAATTTGGACGCCAGCGCTTAGGCGACATGATTTGCAATTCGTGTTCTAGATACTGTTCTCGGGATTCAAACTCTGAGCTTGGTTTATGTTGTTGTTCATGGGTGAGTTCATCCTCATTGGCTTGAGGCTTCTCTGTTTGTATATGTGCGGACTCTAAAGTAGTGCTCATTTTGATTCCTTTCGTTCACACTCTTAGGTGTGTTATTCCAACAAACGTTGTTGACTCACGGTATGAAGCGCAAATAATGCGTCAACTTATAATTAAAAACTCATTAACATTTAGTTGTTAGTACCTTATACCAAACCAAAAAAACAAATAGACTCAGTCGGTTAGACATTAGTCGTAGAGTCGGACGACTAGTATTAGACCCTGTAGATAGTATGTGTCTGGTTATTTGTAGTCCCTTAATTTCTCCCACGTTCTGCACTTGATAGTGATAGAATCTCCGCATTAGAGTTATCGAGAAACTAGGTATTTATAAACAATGTTTATCCATCACGTAAATGGCATCGACTGGCTGGTAATTACAGCCTTTGAAGAACTGAAAACTATGTTTATCGAAGATGCAGGCCAAATCCCAGCTTGCTTTTCTACCGCCAGCGAGTTGAGCCTGATTGATCAAGCCAAACGCAGTTATGGATTTTTGCCTAAACTCCGTGGTGTGATCACCGATACCGGCACTTTTCAAAGTAGAGATATTGAAGAAGATTTGAACCCACAGCTTGCGTGTATCGTTGAAGGGCGTGGTCGGGTTTTTATCTATCACGGCGACTACGTGGCTTTTGTCGATGACGAGCAAACCTTCATTACCCGTATGGACTGAGAGTGATTCAGTGAGTTGAGATCGGCGAATTGGTAAATCGGCGAGTTAGCCCACCTAGAATTTAAAACTAAAGGATTAATATGATGGCAAAAACGATCTCATTGGTACTTGGCAGTGGTGGCGCAAGAGGCTTGGTTCACGTTGGAGTCATCCGCTGGTTAATTGAGCATGGCTATCAGATAAAATCCATTTCTGGCTGTTCAATTGGTGCACTTATCGGTGGTGTCTACGCTGCAGGCAAGTTGGATGAATTTGAAGAGTGGGTCACCAGTATCGACCAAGGTGATATGGCGATGTTGTTAGACTTTTCATGGCAGTCGAGTGGTATGTTCAAAGGGGACAAGATCATCGACACTCTGCGTGGACTGATCGGCGAGATTTCAATTGAAGATCTGCCCATCCCTTATACCGCAGTTGCCGCTAACGTCGCCGATGAAAAAGAGGTTTGGCTGCAATCAGGTTCTCTGTTTGATGCCATTCGCGCCTCTATCTCTTTGCCACTGTTCTTGACCCCTCACGTTATCAATGGAGAAGTGCTGATTGATGGCGGCGTTCTTAATCCCGTACCGATTGCGCCTACCTTTGGTGATAATACAGACTTTACACTGGCTGTGAATTTAGGTGGTGAACCTGAAATGGTTAAACAGGAAGTGATACCGGTTTCCCTGCCAACAAAAGAGAGCAACCTGCATGAGAAGGTTGTGCATTTTATCGATAACCTCGGTAGCAGTGTAAAAAGCAAAATGAGCTTCAACTTTGCTTTTTACGATATTGCCAACCAAGCATTTGATGCGATGCAATCGACCATTGCTCGCCAAAAGTTGGCCGCTTACCCCGCCGATATCACGCTTGAGATCCCACGCAATGCGTGTGGCACCCTAGAGTTTGATCGCTCACAAGAGATGATCGACAGAGGCTACCACTTAGCACAGGCTAAACTGGGCAATCGACTTTAATGTATTTGCTGCTGAATGAGGGTAACTATGGAAACTGAACTCAAACTATCTGAACTCAAAGAATTGGTCACAACAAAAGATGTCATCGTGCTCACCAGCATAGAAGAGCCTGCTGTATCTTGGTTGATAGATTGCTATAAAGAGAATGCTGATATCCAAATTATCGAGAACGCACACCAACTAGATACTGAAGCGATTTTGTCGCAATGCAGAAGCAGCCTTAACGAAAGTAAAAAGGTCATCCTTACAGCGCAGTTTCGTAGTCAACTGCCTATCATCAATATCGCTTCACTGTGTAATGAGCAGCGCAAATCATTGATCAATATTGAGCTATCAGGCTGGGATGAAGACAAACGCGTTCCTCATTCTTACAGTAGTTTCTAGCTTATATTTGTTGCTAGGTAACTGCAGTTTTTAGGTAACCGACAGCGTCTCTATAACCAGAGCAGTTCAACACAAGGTTGATCAAAGCGGTTAAGTCAGTGTCCGGAATTTGTTGACCACTACAGGGTGGTTGTATCGAATCAGGAGTAGAAAAGTCTCTTGAGATTTTACTTGTCTAAATTGTGCTTAATTATTTGTTCCACCACACCATTCATCGTCCTTGAGCTAATCTCCGGTTTCAAATACAAGGAATGATACTCAACTCCTGTTCGGTCTATATAGGCTGCTTGTAAGCCAGCGGATAGCGCACCATGAGTGTCCCAATCATGAGTAGCGACAAGACGAAGGTTTTCGACAGGCTCTTTTAAAGTTTCGGCTGCAAAGTTATACACATCTGAATTGGGTTTGAAACTGCCTGTTTCTTCAACGGAAATGACGGTGTCGAAATAATCTTCTAAGCCTGAGTTCTTGATTTGAGAAGTGATGAGATCGAGGGATGAGTTGGAAAAAGCGACGGTTTTAAACCCGTTCTCGCGCAATTTGAGCAAAGACGCTTTGATATCTGTGTGCGGTGGTAGATTGGCAAAAGAAGTTAACAAGGCACCTTTGCTTTCCGCCGTTAAATCACACTTGTACCGTTGTGCAATAGCGTTGAGCGCTGCATTCGCTAATTCAGAAAAAGTAGATTTTACGTTTGTTGCGATGCAAACCGTTGAAGAGTGTAAAAGCTTTGAAAACCAAAGTGATAATGCATCCTCCTTTCCAAACACCGCTTTAAATTTAGGCTGTAATGACTCCAAATTTAAAACCGTTTCGTTTATATCAAAAAGTATCACTTCTTTTTTCATGCAAAGCCCCCAGATTTAATTGAATTTTATGCTTACATAATCTGCTCTGACGATATGGTTTTCAACCTCCATTCAAGTAACTAAAGCTTTGCTCTCTAATTTGAAAAGAAGCTGGAATGCGTCAACGACAACCCGCCAACTCAAATCTGGCGTTGCTTTATGAGTATCATGCAACGCCAAATCTGAAACGATTTAGCTTAATTTGCGGCTTCGATGGTGCCTTTGAAAGTGCTGTCTAAAAAGTCATTGATCTCTTGTGAGTGGTAAATTGAGATAATCTTTTTATACGTTTCATTATTTTTGTCTTCTTCTCGCGCCGCAACAACCATCACTGCTAAAGGTGCGTCTTTTTTCTCTAAGTAAATGCCTTGTTTCTTAGGGTCGAGTCCAGCCGACATTACATAGTTCATGGTGATTGCAGCAGCATCTACATCGTCAAGAGAGCGGGGTAGCTGCGCGGCATCCACTTCAACAAATCGAATGTTCTTCGGGTTGCTAACAATATCGTTTAAAGACGCGTTGAAACCAGCGTTGTCTTTTAATGAGATCAGCCCTGCATCTTCAAGCAGTAATAGTCCACGCCCGCCATTCGTTGGATCGTTTGGAATCGCGATTCGAGCGTTTTCGGGAATAGAATCAAGCGAAGTGTACTTGTTCGAGTAAACGCCCATACGCATCAAAATTGAACGTCCGATAGAAACTAACTGGCTATCGTGATTGGCATTAAAGTTATCGAGGAATGGCTGATGCTGGTAACTGTTCAGTTGGATACTTCCATCATCTAATGCTGCGTTAGGGGTGATATAGTCTGAGAACTCGACGAGTTCAATGTTTATCCCTTGCTTTGCTGCTTCTTTGGCAACAGCTTGTACAACTTGTGCATGTGGGCCAACTGTCGCCCCAATCTTGATGACAGCCTCGTCTTTTTTTCCACATCCTGTTACACCGAATACGAAAGCTAATGCCAACAGGGATGCTGTGATTTTTTTGTAGCTGTTCATGATAACTCCATTTAATAAATAAAAGACATGTAGACGTCTAGCTATCTATATTATCTATTTGCGCGATCGGGTCAATAGGTTTGTTTGAAGCGAAGTTACATTGATGAGCGGTTAAGTCAGTGAATCAACGAGGCTTCTGTACGTGAGACTCGACCGACAATCCCCTTCTAACCCCCTTGGTTTACATCTCAAACCTATTGTTGGTAATGGGAAAAGGGAGGAACTGATTACCGACCAACAAAGGCCTCGCGAGTGCGAGGCCTTTTGGGTTTTGTAGGGAATAGGGCAGTCACTCGGAATCTAAAGAAAACGGGTTCAGTAAAGCTAACTATTAAGAAAGCTTTTGGTTAAAGAACTCAAGTGTACGTTTCCAAGCTAACTCTGCTTCTTCTTCAGCATAGCGGCCAGTTGAATCGTTATGGAAGCCATGGTTCACGCCGTCATAGATGTAAGCTGTGTAGTCTGCTTCGTTCTCTTTGAGTTCGGCTTCATAATCTGGCCAAGTCGCATTCACGCGTTTATCGATTCCCGCAAATTGGATGAGCAAGGGGCCTTTTACATTTTTTCTTAAATCTGGTGCGGCAGGAGTACCATAAAATGGAACGCCTGCATCGAGTTGCTCTGGCATGACAGCGGCCAACATATTCACGATATAGCCACCGAAGCAGAAACCGACTGCGCCTAGCTTACCGTTACTTTTTTCATGGGACTTCAAGAAGTTTGCCGCTGCGATAAAGTCTTCTTCGATTTTCTCTTTTGATAGCGACTTCTGCATCGTTCGACCTTCATCATCATTACCTGGATACCCGCCAAGCGAATAGAGTGCATCAGGTGCAAACGCAATAAACCCCGCCGCTGCGAGTCGTCTTGCCACATCCTTTATGTATGGATTGAGGCCTCTATTTTCATGAATGACCAATACAACAGGCGCATTGCCCTCTAACTCTTTGGGTACAACCAAGTAACCATAGCCTTCGCCGTGTCCTTTAGGTGAAGGAAACTTCTCGTAGGTTGCTTTGATGGAAGGGTCATTGAAAGAGACTTGCTCTGCCTGCGCATAATTAGGAATCAGTGCAGAAGTTAGCGTCGTCATGGTTAAGCCAAGTACAGCTAGCCCAGATAGACGAGCCATAAACTCTCTGCGATCAATCAGGCCGTGTGCATATTCGTCGTACCAATCAAATGCTTCTTGAGGGATAGATCGAGTCGGCGTTGATTGAGATTCGGTATTTGGATTCATAACTTTTCCTTGTTGTGAGTTGTTTGACCAATCAACTATAGTGGAAAATTTGATGTAATTGAACGATCGCTCAATAATTTTTGAGCTATTTGTTATATCAAAGTACAAAAATTAGATGACAGTCCGATAAAACGATCACTTCGAATCGATTTCCATCGCTTTGGTTTGTTTTACGGAGCAATTCAATACAAGGTTGATTTGAGGGTTAAGTCAGTGAAGTCGGGTGTGATGATTGTTTGTTTTTAGGGAGGCTCTAAATCGAAGTTGGGCACATTAGAGCTAGGCTTATTTTCCGCAGACATGGACAAGTAAGTTTCAATGCAAAACGCTTGATTTTACTCTGGTATAATCTTTCCTTATAAGGGAAGCCATAGCGTTATTAGAACCGTTTTGATGAGAGATAAAAAATAGATGTTAAGACTTTTGCGTCAGATAGAAAAATGGAAACTTGCATCGTTTAGTTTACTCATGCTCATTGCCGCATTTTTTATCTACAACCAGATCGGTAATCGTATTTCCCGTGTCGATGAGGCAACATTTTTGATCGGGCAACTGAATACTGTCTTGGATGCAGCGGAGCAATATTCTCGTGATAATGGCTCTCTGCCTCCTATTGCTTCCGATACCGATACGAACTTCGGCTACTTAAACATCAATCACTTAATTGCAAATCCGGGCTTATCCACATGGAAAGGGCCGTACCTACCTTATGAAGATACATGGATAGGTGGCGATCAGTACATCGACCACCCAGATTACATAGCAACGCAATTACTGCTTAAGGAAAAGGATAGTCTTTGGATAAGAGGAAGCTCCGAGACAGGTTGCGAATCGTCATCATCCACTTGCTCTGTTGCAGCTTGTATCTGGTTGGTACCAACAAAAGTCGCACAAGAAATTAATAAGATTGTGGACGGCAGTTCGAGTATAGAAAGCTCAGATGCGACAGGAAAAATACGTTACGAAAAAGCTTTTGGTGGCGCTCTTATCTGTATGATTGGAGATGATTATCCAATGCCTTCAGCACAGACAAATTAAGTCGTTTCTAATTACCTCACTGGCAACTTGGTCTTAGTTTTTACCTGACCGAAGGCGAAGCTGGATTCAATAGAAGCAATATTAGGCAGGCGAGTTAGTTGTTTACGGATGAACTGCTCGTAGCTTTTTAGCGATTCACTGACTACATGCAATAGGTAGTCGTGATTGCCCGTCATCAGAAAACACTCTAACACCTCGTCAATCACTTCAATGTGCTGCTCAAAGTCTCGCATGTTCTCTTCTGTCGGCTTTTCAAGTTTCACCAACACAAACACATTGACTGGCAGGCCACACGCTTCTTGGTCGACACTGGCGTGGTAACCACGAATTATCCCTTGTTTCTCTAATGCTCGAACTCGGCGTAAGCAAGGAGAGGGCGACAGTGCTACTCGATCGGCCAACTCTTGATTAGACAGCCGAGCGTTGTTTTGCAGTTCAGCCAGTATTTTCTTGTCGATCTCGTCCATTGGCATAATCCATCAATATTGAATTTAGTTTGGCAATATTATTGCTCAAAGTGTATGTCTTACTTCGCAAATAGCAATTTTTAACATCTGCCCAAAACTAAAATTAAAGAAGGAACAACAAGCATGGAATGACTTAGGAATTATGAATACTTCAACTCAACTTAGCCCGCTGCGTAAAACCACCAAACACGAACAAGCAGAAGCTCTTGCCGTTGAGCAAGCAAAGCATTTTGGTATCGACCCAAATAGCGATTACGGCATCACGCTGATTGAACTGGCGACGACACTGTACCAAGCCAATACCAAGACACACGATCTTTGGGCATTGACGGTTGATGGACTTTCAGAGCTCGATAAAAGTGACCGAATCGCTTGGTTTAACGCCAAACGTTTTTTGTCATTCCAGATCGCTAAGATCCTCGATAATCTGCAAAACCCAATGCGCGCCACTTACCAGTCTATTGCCACCAATAATGGTAATTTTGCGTCTAAAGGTGCGTATCCAATTTTCGATAATGTCGCTGCTATATTTTCTGCAAGCCCTGTGATTACACGTACCGCGACCTATTTGTTTGCGTGTACAGAATGGATTGAAGATGCGTTTAACGGTAAAGAGCCGTTGCACGATATATATTCTCGACTGCTTAACCCTACATCGATTTCACTGGCTAACCATATGGTTGATATCGAGGCAGGCTCTAGAGCCAACGAATACCTCGCATGGAACTTTAATTCGGGTATGGCGGCCATTGATGGATTGTTGAGCCATTTACTTGGACATGAAGACATAGTCTTGGCTTCACGTAATATCTATGGCGGTTCTTACCAGTTGTTGGAAGATTGGTTTGGGAAACCGTCTAACCTAAATGTCGCGGTGGAGTGGGTGGATGGTTACTCCGGTGATGAGTTTGCGACGCGCCTTGATGAGGTTGCTCATAAATACGCAGATCGCATCGCTGCGGGTAAGAAAATCTACGTCTACCTAGAGTCACCGTGTAACCCGCATGGATACGTGTTGGATGTTGCTAGCATTAGTAAAGCTGGTCACTCTCGTGGTTGGGACGTAATTGTTGACTCGACAGTGGGGACTCCATTGCTGCATCCAGTACTAAAACGCGACGATGTGGCTGAAAGACCCGATTATGTGATTCACTCCTACACCAAAGAACTGGCGGGTTCTGGCACCACAACGGCTGGAGTTGTGATTGGCCGCAACGAGACCATGTTTATTCCAAAAGGAGAGGAGGTCACTTTCACCAAGCCCAACGGTGATGAGGCCAAAATCCTATGAAACGAAACGCTGTTTTGGAATGTGTACTACATTAAGGGTGCATTCCTAGATGCAGATAAAGCGTTTGAAGTGCTCAATGGTATGAAAACGTATGAGATGCGAGTGGTGCAAAAAACGATTAATACACTGACTCTCGCGAAGATCTTTGATGCTCACCCTGACATCAACGTATCGTGTCCTGCTTTGCCAGACAGTGACAACTATGAACACTGCCAGAACAACATGTACTTGGGTTTGCCAGCGGCGCTTTTCACAATCGATATGGAAGGTAACGGCGATCGTGCGCCAATCAATCGAGATGGATTCAAACAGTTCTTCGACATGCTTGAGCCAGCAATCGGCATGCAAGTGAGCTTAGGGCAAACCAATACCGTGGCGCTGTGCCCAGCCCTGACTACGCATTCAGAACTCAGTGATGAAGCGCTTAATGAAACAGGCATCAAACCGACCACAATGCGTATCTCTATCGGCTTGGAAGATCCGAGAATGTTCATCGCTCATATTGTCGAGGCCGCTAAATTGTCTATCGACCGCAACCACGTAGATTTCTCATCCAGCTTCCCGAGTGGTGACAATATCGATGAAATCTATATGCAAACTTATATGGATGTACACCAGAAGTTTGTGAAAAGCTTGCCGAAGTTCAGTCAGCTGAGTCAGTAACTTAGGTCAGTTAACAAGATTAGTCAGTTAAAGGCCGTCAATAAAAAAGCACCCAGCTGACTCAATAGTCGGTAGGGTGCTTTCTCGATGATCATATTGGTTTACCAAGTCACTTACTATTTTGGCTGGTGGCCTGTCTTTTTCGCAAGCTCTTGCATAGCTTCGGCAAACGTAGTTGTTCCGCCTTTCGCTTTAACCTGAACCACCTTATATCCTCGGCTTTCTAGCGCTTGACGCTCTTCTAAAACGGCTTTGTCATCTGGTTGACTGCCTTGCACAGGCTGATGAATGTAACACCCTTCTAATTGACCATCTTCGACCAGTTGGTGGTGTTTCAGTGCATTGATATCAAAATTCATAGTAAGTCTTTTCGCTTTAAATGGAGAGTCTCTGTGGCAAAGGCCGCGAGTCTTTATAATTTTATGGTTTGTACAATAGGCATTTTAACCATAAGAAGCTAGCGAAAATTAAGCAATCCAATGGAATGAAGTCGGGTGGTCTTACTTCTTCAATCTCTTATTGAACGCTGGGAAGGAAAGGGGAGGAACTGAATACGAACGTTTCAATACACCCTTATCTGACCTTTTCGTTCAACCATTGAGCGAAATCGGTACAAATCATCAACCTTTCCAAATGTGGAATCCTCACTTCTTTTATTGGCTCTGTTTTCCATTTGTGAATGGTTATAACCTAGTTTTCGTAGAAAAGAGAATCGAATAAGCCGTGAGCGCGGCGCTTTATAACGAATGAAAACTAGGTACAAGCATGAACGAAAACTTTTATAGATACGCGATTTACACTGTTTTTTCAGCGGCAGCATTGTTCTCCGCTTTTTTAGTCACCTCAGATAATGTTTCCCCCTTCACCACTCAAGCGACTTTGTATCGTAACGTAGCGACCATTGCGCCAGAAGTGTCCCGCGTAATTACCGACGTCATGGTTAGTAATGGCGAGTTGGTTGAAAAAGGTCAGCCATTATTTGCTATCGATGCCAGTAGCTACCAATTGAAAGTGGCACAAGCGAAAGCCGAACTGCATCAAGCGCGTGACTCTGATTCAGCAAAATGGCAGCAAGTACAGCGTTGGTGGTGACTGAGGTATTTTCACAGCATCCGTTTGTGGTGTGGACCATCAGCCTGTTCTTCTTCGACTTTATGCGCCGTCGAGCCACTACGCCAGCGAAGAAAGGTAAAATGTTGATGCCAACCTTCAACTGGATTTTGATTGTGGTGTTTGCTCAGCATACCACCATGGATATGCCGATGCGTATTCATGAAATTTTGGTATCCATGTTGATTACCATGGTAGTAGCAAAAACCATGGTGGCTCTGTTCCCTGTTGAGCAAGGAAACAAGCCTCCTGTATTTAAAGAACAGCCTGTCACATTTGAGAGCAGAGCAATTTCACTCGCGTTGATTGGTCTTGGTTTGGCATTCTTGATGATTGTCGACATTATCTCTGCAACGTTCTGCATGGTGCCAGTGATTGCTGCTGCAACCCAAACCACACACAAAAGCTTTATCGACGTGGTTGACCGCCGTTTTCAAACTCAAGTGGGCGGCTGTGCATTCGCCGTGGTGTTCACCTTGTTGATGGCAGGGCATCAATCTACATTCGGTTACTACACCATAGTGTTGGGTTTATTTGCCTTTATGATCACCGCATCAATGGCCAAAGCGAAAGGTTCAGCCAGAGACATTCATGCCGATGCGTTATTGGCGACTATGCTGCCGATTCAGTTGTACATGACCAGTAGCAATTTAGGGTTGGAAAGTACCTTCCTACGCGCTTGGGAGCTGACTGTGACTTTGTTTGTGCTGTGGGCTTTGTGTCATTTTGTTCGTAAGCCTAATGGTGAAGAGCCGGCACTCGTTCGCTAATAATCAAATCCGGCCAACCGATTATGGTCTGATTTGATTGCGCCTTTCATAAAATTAAAAAATGCTTTTACTTTGGCTGAATCTTCTAAATCTTTATGAGTCATCATCCATAGGTCTGTATTTTGGTGCATCACTTCCATATCTACTCTTTGCAGAGTTCCCTTACTGTTACCTAAAAAGCAGGGTAAGTAGGCTAACCCCATCTGATTTTCAGCCGCGATGATCAGGGGCTCAAAAGAGTCGGCTTTCATGACAATTTTGTCTTCCGAAATCAGTTCAGAAACCTGTAGCGAAGCACTGCCTCTATGCATCATTAACCAAGATGCAGACTTTAAGGGGTGCTTACTCTTAAGGCCATTTATATATTCTGGCGATCCGTAAACACCAAAGGCAATTTTACTTAACTTGGTCCCAACTAAATGGGCTGGCAACTCATTTGCCGGGCGAATCGCGATATCTGCATCTAGGTGTGAAATATCCAATTGACGAGATGTGAGGCTGAGTTCTAACTGAATTTTTGGATAAAGCCGATGAAAAGCAGCCAAATGAGTACCCAGAATGAGGCGAGATAACGCATCGGTCGTCGTTATTCTTAGCGTACCTTCTAGCTTCAATTCCTGTCCAAAAACCTTGTGCTCCAATTCTCTTACTGTGGATTCGATAGCGAGAGCTGACTCCAGAAGCTTTTGCCCTTCAACCGTTAGTTTGTATCCGGTAGGAAGTTTATGGAAAATTTGTAATTTGTGACGATACTCAAAGGTGTCAATACGACGTAAAACGGTGCTGTGGTTTACACCAAGTGCTCTTGCCGCGGCCGACAGGGATCCTTCATTCGCCACTGTTAGAACATATTGCAGGTCATCCCATCTTATGTTGTGCATTTGCGCATATCCAACGTGTTCAATTAGTGAGTTTACCAAAAATTTAGCACAGCTATAGTTATCTCAACAAGGCAACAAACAGAACTGAAGTTCAAAGCATGCACTGATGGCACTTTTAATCTCCCACGCATTGAGCTTCAAAATTGACAATCAGGAGAAAGAAAATGTTAAAGAAAAATCTACTTATCGGTCTAGCGAGTCTTCTGGCTTTCTTTCAATTCACTCCAGCCCTTGCAGATGAAACAAAAGCAGTCGATTCAGCAAAGACACTAGAAACGGCTCAAGCATTCTTATGGGCGGCAGGCTCAGGTGATATGGCAAAACTCGAGTCATTAATGGCCGATGATTTTGTCTGGCACAACGAAGGTGACGCCGACATCCCTTGGATCGGTAACTGGGAGTCAAAAGAAAAAGTGCTCAACACTTTCTTTCCTCTATTTGGCGCAGGTTTGAAAGTCACAAGCTGGTCAACAGACTATAGTTTTGTAAACGGCGACCAAGCAGTATTCATGGGCAGCATGAGTGCCATTGCGAATGAATCTGGTGTAGACACGGGTAAATTCAGCTGGGCGGTTCGAGTTCAGGTTGAAGATGGCAAAGTGAAGAGTTGGAACTGGTTTGAGGATAGCTACGCAGTATCTAAAGCTTATCACGCCAAACAGTAACCACAGTGACCAATTAGGTTGTAAAGGCTCGATATGCTGTAGACGTATATCGAGCTTAACTTGGTTTTGAATAGCGACGCGAAGAGCCTATTCAACAATCCGACAGTTAAAAGGACACCTGAGACAATCTAGTTCTGAGTTTCAGTGTACGAGCCAAATAACGTACTTTGGCACTATTAAGTTTGGAGAAACTATCTATGAGCAATAAGCTAGCGAATGCGACTAATCTGTATATGGAAGGTATCCGAGATGGTCATGCATTAGAGGCGGTAACGAAGTACACCGGTCAACGTTATACTCAACATAGCACTGGGGTTCGCAACGGTATTGATGGTTTTGTTGAGTTCTTCGAACCGTTCTTAAAACGCTGCCCTGTTAGAGACATAAAGATCATACGTTCAATCGTCGATGGCCAATTCGTGTTTGTTCAAGCATTCCAAGATATTAATAATGGCGAATATAAGTGGGTGACTACGGATCTATTCGATACCGATAATGACGATAAAATTATTGAACATTGGGATGTGATTTCTGCCTTCGAAGCTCAACCGACGGAAGGGGAAGGTCGACTGCAAGGGCCAATCAATCATACTGACTTAGATAAAACAGAGGAGAATAAGAACCTTATCCGTGATTTTTTATGTGATGTCATGGTACTAGGGCAGAAAGACAAGCTATCAAAGTATCTCCAGCACGAAGAGCTAGCCGTTTATCAAGCCTCAGATGTGAGCCCTTTAGATAGCTATATTGGTGGCTATGACCAAGTGTTCAAGATTGTCGGTCAAGGTAACTTCGTAGCAGCTTACAGCCGAGTTATTGATAATGGTCTCGAGGTTGCGCGTTTTGATCTATTCCGAGTTGAGGGAGGTCAAATTAAAGAGATATGGGTAAACCAAGAGCCCGTGCCACCAAAAGCAGAATGGGTAAATGGCGGGAAGTTCTAGAGTCGCTTTAAGGGAGTTACGCCAATAATGCTATCGCTAAAACAAACCGAAAAAGCGCATCCTTGCTAACCTTACTGGTTGTGTGTGTTTAACCTCTTGAATCTTAGCCAACATGTTTTGTGATGGAAGAATATTTACACTGTTTTACAACTCGGCTTAACGCTCCACAATGCAATCGCGCCCTTGAGATTTTGCGTCGTATAGGGCGTTATCCGCTCTTTTAATTAATGAATTCCAGTCATCGTTTATGAGGGCTTGAGTCACTCCAATGCTGACAGTATACGTGCCAGAAGAGAGCTCTTGATTGGAGTTGTGTTTTGCGTGGTTTCTTATTCTTTCTGCTATCTGCATTGCTTGAACTTTATTCGCTCTAGGTAACATGACAACAAACTCTTCTCCACCATAGCGAAAACAGAAATCGCTTGTGCGGCATGTATCTTCAAGAATTTGACCAAAGTGCTTAATCACATCATCTCCCTTGTCATGACCATAGGTATCATTAATTTTTTTGAAGTGATCTAGGTCGGCAATCAGTACAGAAATGTCACTCTCTCGGCCTGGTTGAACAAGCTTGGGTATCAGTTCTGCTAGGCCTCTACGGTTATAAAGGCCGGTTTGTTCATCAGTGATCGATGAACGATAGGTCTGCTTCAACAAACGATCAGTTAAGATCCAAAACACTGAAAATGCGAGGCTAACAATTGTGATTGTCATGATAACGAAAGACAATTTATGAATATCTGATATCAGGTAATAGTTCGAGTTCGTTCCTTTGGTATGAGCAAGTACGCCCCGAATTGCCATATAGAGAATGTTGATGAACAGGGTCAGGTTCAACAGGCACTTTGCTTCTCTGTTATCGTGCTTTTCCCCTGAATTGTTTGCACAGAGGGCTAAGATACAGATTGTCACAACGAGAATACTTCGAGCCTCGATCCTAGAAGTAACAGAAGGCGCAATTATGGCGCTATAAAGGAAGAAGCTAATGCCAAGGGAGCTAATGATGATTGATATTACGAGAAAAGATCGACTTGCTCCTCGTAACACGGTTATGCCGACGAGTAGTAAACCAAAAGCCGTTGCGTATGCACCCTGAAGATTGAGTAACGCCGAACGAAAGTGGGGTAACACTGGCTCCTAACAGCAAAGCAGCATAAGCAATATAATTCACCCCTAACGTGGTGCCTGCGAGTATATATTTATGCGTTAACAACATAGCGCTCGCAACCGTGGCTGCTAACAAAGAGGTATATATAGCTAAGGTGTGAACATCCATGAAATCACCAACAACGTAAAAAATGAACTCCTCAATTCAGTATTGCGCAATTTGTATTATGAATGTTTAGTAGTTAATCATTATTAAACCATATGCTGATGCAGATCAATTTATGCTCAGGTGTGTTTGTAAGTGTCGGCAAGGTACGAGTTATTCCAGACCCCAACTTTGGCTTTGTTATACCTTTATTTTAAATTCTCTAAGCCTGATGTATCGACGCCTTTTAAGGTGTCTTTTGCTACTTCACCTAAATCCGTCGTTGTAGATTTTTGAGGATAACCAGCAGCGGCACCTTTACCGATCGCTGTTGCTTCTGCTTGTAGTTTTTTCCCCTCAGATTCACCCGCGATCCAGCCTTGTTTGTAGTCACTGTCTGATTCAAAACGCTTTCCATCTTTTATGTAGTTTTCGAAGCTATTGCCGCTTTCTTGCATGCCGCTATGCCTACCGTCATGAAAACCTTGTATCTAAGAGGTGTTGTGACCACTCTCAATCAAAGCACTATCACTTGTTCCGCATCCGGACAAAAGAAAAACCAATAAGATTAAAAACAGTTTATTCATACTCAAAGCCTCGGAACTCAGTCGTCTAAATGATAAGAATAGACCAAGATCATCTCGCAAAGGCATAACAGCGCTCTAGGCGGGAAAGCTTGTTTGAGAATCATGATATTCAAAACTTGAGAGAGTAGAGTTACTACTGCCTTATTAGATCTAGAACGATAGCAAATCACTGGGTGGTAATTTGCTATCAATTACAGAGTGAATATCCGTTGTGCATATTGGTAAGTTCAAGAATTAAGACGAGGTGACTTATTGCTTATTTGAACGGTTAACGATAAAACTCAATATCACGACTGCAATACTAAAGCCCACAACACCAATCCAACCCGCACGTTCAAATACCTGAATTCCCACAAATGAACCAAACGCACCACCGAGATAGTAGCCAAGCATATAGATTCCGTTGATACGACTTTGAGCTTGTGGGTCAATTGAGAATACGCGTACTTGGTTCGATACTTGAGCGCTAAATACCCCAAGGTCGATGAGAATGATACCGACGATCAATCCAGCCAATGTGTCAGCGAAAAGCCCCGATATAATAAAACCAGCAGTAATAATAACTAACGCCATACTGATCATGTTTCGAGAGCCAAACTTGCTCACCAGTGACCCTGAAACTTTTGCTCCAATGACTCCAGCAAGAGCAATAACACCAAACATTCCTGCCTGTTGTGCATTGTAGTTAAACGGAGATTCACTGACATGCAGAGCTAACGTCGCCCACAGCGCATTGAACGAAGCAAACCAAAGCGCGCCAGTTAAAGCGGAAGTACGCAGTGTCGCATGCTGCTTGATTAACGTGGCCATGCTCGCAACCAGTTTAAGGTAAGGTATTTTCGTTGTCGGCGTGTTCGTCGGTAAAAAGGCATACAGCAACACACCAAAGACCATCGCAATAATTGCTGACATCATAAATACCGCGCGCCACCCAAACTGCTCACCGATGAACCCACTGAGTGTACGCGAAAGCAAGATGCCCACAGTTAGGCCTGTCATTAATGTGCCAATGACTTTTCCTTTCGTTTCTGGAGTACTTAGTGACGCTGCAAATGGAATCAGCTGCTGAGTGATGTTGGCACTCAAACCAATCGCAAAACACGCAACAACCAGATCCACTAAGCTAGATGCAGTAAACGCGACAAAAGATGACAACACCAACATGACAGACAAGATCGCTATTAGGCGTCTGCGGGGTAACGTGTCTCCTAAGGGCGATAAGAATAGCAATGCCACGGCATAACCAATCTGACCGGCAGCTGGCACTGCGCCTAGCTGTTCGCTTGTTAACCCTAGCTCTGCGCCGATCTTAGGTAAGATGGGTTGGTTATAATAAAGGTTTGCAGCAGTTGCCGAGACTGCGCTCGACATCAGTAATAAACGTCCTGTGCTCAACACTTCTGTAGTCAATTTTGACATGGTGACACCTTAACTTTGGTTCATCGTTTTAATGAATGATTTCGATGAGCTAAGTCTAAGGTTAGCGATTGAATAACAAAAATAACCATTTGATTTAAATTCTATACGAATATGGTATAGATAACTTTCTAAGCCATGTTTTGTTGAATCGCCTCAATTTCACTCTGTACGACAGCAACAAAGACACTGGCTGTAGGGGATAGAGTATGCGAATGGTGTGTCATCACTAATGGCATTTGTACGTCCACAGATTCAAGATTAACAAATACACATCCCTCACTGCGTAAATCACGAATTGCATGCGGTGCGATAGATACACCTAAGCCAGAAGAGACTTGGGTTAACACGGTTTGCATGTTGTTGGGTTGTTTTTTTATATTTGGAGAGAATCCAGATAGGTCACATTGAGTAATGATTGAGTCAAATAATCCTACCGCTTGTTCACGTTCAAATAAGATAAATTGAATCGCCGCAAGCCTCTTCTATTGGTATAGCTCTATATAGTTTGGTTTATTTGAAAGCTAATCTATGAGGTTTAAGACAGTAAGATAGGGTTCAAAAATAGACAGCTTGGTAGTTGATGGAATCAGTACAGAACGAGATTCGACTTAATCCTATCTTCTCGCTGCGATTGTATTCATTGATCGAGTGGTCAAAGCCATAGGCTGTCGACGGGGCCATATATTGAGTTATGCCTTGCTGTGTCGCTGTTATTTCATCATGGCCATGACCGCAGAACACGTCACGAACGCGATATTTTCGAAGCACTTTCATCACATCAGTATCGTTCTCTAGGCGGATCGCTTTCATCCAATCTGCACCGACTGGAATGACAGGGTGGTGAACAACCACGATAGGATCATTGGCCTTTCTCAATTGTTGTTTTAGCTGAGCCATGCCGCGGTTATCAATACGCCCTGAACCAAGTGGGTGGCGGCTGTCTAGCGGCTTGAAGCTTGAGTCTAGGAACACAAACTCTCGTTCACCGATGGTGGCTTTGTCGGTGACATAAATCGTCGAGCCTTTTAGCTCTGTGCGCATTAAGCGAGAGTCATCATGATTACCCGCAATCACGTAAATGGATTGGTCGCTAATGTGTTGCCTAATGAATGCCTCTAATCGAACGTAGTCGCCATACTTTGGGTTACAACAAATATCACCAGTCAGAAAGATGGTCTTGCATGCCGTGTCTTTGTTGACGTATTCCAGTGCTCTACGCAGGTTCTCATAGCTGGATTCATCGGAAAGGTGGCAATCACTGATTTGGTACACGGTATTCATTGTTATTGTCCGGTAATTCGATACGTAGAATTAAAAGTGATAGAAAAATGCCTGCTAAATCAGCAGGCATTTATTGGTGTTATTTCGCTTTTGATGCGGCGTGGTGTTCAATCATGAAGGCAATGGCTTCATTGCTTAAACAAGATTTACTCACATATTGGCGCTGTTTACCGATATGCAGGATAAAACCAAGATTGGTCTGCTCAAGTTGGTCGATGTCACTCCACGCGATGGTGTTGGTCGCTTTGTGGTTTTTGTAACTTACTCCGTTAGCGTCACCTTGAAAGACAATTTTGCTGCCTGCGCCTGAGCTGATCTTTTGTCGCCATAACCACCAGGTTCTTTTGCAGTACACACTGAATGCTTCAATCACACTCAAAACGATAAAGAACCAGCCAACATAGCCGTTAGGTAATAGTTCAAACTCCAGTAGAACCACACCAAAAATAAGAAACAGTATTCCTTTTAAGTAGGCTTTTGGAAATTGAGTCGGAAGGCTAGTTTGATCATAACACTCCGCGAAAAACGTCTTGTCGAGTTTGTATTCTGTAGTGAAACCGGGTTCTTTAGACATGTGAGGCTACTTTATGGTTCTCTGTGAATGGGCTGTCAGTGGGCAGGTGTCCCACGCTGCAATTTTGCAACTTGATTATTGTATCGCTTCTCACTGTTTTTATTTAGATATTTTGGCTCTGTTTTGTAAATCGATGATACTTAACGGGTCTATTCTAACTTTAGCTATCAGACTAGTGTAGGGGCATCTTTAAAGTCACCTAAAAAATTGGTGATGGGATGGATAGACCTGTGGAGTCACCCGGTTGTTGGGACTACTGGCATTTTTGGATAAAACTTCGATCTCATTTTGTTGGTTGATGGAGTCTATAGTGATTAGTGTGCTTTATCACTGCTGTTGAGGGTGCTCTAACAGAATAAATATATGAAGCTTGCAAGGTTCATCACCGTTCACTCTGAGAGGCCATACCCAAAGCGATACCTTGGGCATGGCCTTATTCTATTTCAGTTTTAGGATCAGTACTCGATGAATAATGACACCTGCTTAACGTTAATGAAGAAACTTCTTTCATAGGGAGAAGAGGTAAGAGCAATATCTAGTTTGTTCAACCCAGACACTCTCTTCTCATTTAATGCTTCTAATAGTTTAGAGTTGGTAAACCTAAGCGTTTGACCGGCTTCTACGTTGTTGAATGTAGTGAGTGGATTACTCCATGCTGCACATATTGTAAAAGACTCACAGAACGTGTCGTAATCCAGTGTGTTTGGAGACCAAGTTTGATTAACGATATGCGCAGTTACATTGTTGAATGGAAATTGAAGAGTTGAATCTCCGAAATCAACAATAAGCGTTGCCTGTTTAATTTTCCCTCGAACCTCACTTAAGTCAAAACTCGCTAGTGTTTCGTAGTCGTATGGGATTGAAGCCCCCGCTCTTAAGTAACCACCGACACGATGTTGCGTGACATGTGTTGCCGGGGTTGCTTGCCAGTTTTCTCTTTCCAAACCGAATAGGTTAGAGGGGAGGGTCACATTCACTGGCGGACTGAAATCAGAGGCTTGGTATGGTGGAGTTTGACCGAGAACTCCTTGTCGATAGGAGTCAACGCCACTGTAGATTAGCAGTGCGTTCAGTTCATAAGGACCATCGGCTTGCTTAAACGTGTCACCAGGAACGGTAAACTTGATGGTGTTTTCGCCAGCCTCAAGCGGTTCTTGGAAACTCACTAGCTCTAAATACTCTCCGGCTGCACCAACGATATTTACCGAACCTGTGTAAGTTCCACTGCGCGTAACATGGATAGGAAACTCAAAACTCAGCGAATCAATGTAGGTTCCATCTTGCGACATAGTCGGTGTGGTGACTAAACTCCCCGTGACTTCAATCGGTTCGCGGCAACGCTCAAAAGATGCTAAATCAATAAATTCTTCAAACTGAATTCGAGGGGCTGAAATTCGTATGTCATCTTGAGTGATTGCGTAGATGATCGTCGGGTTGGAGGTCAAAGTAGACGCTGAATCAAACGCGCCAAAAATATCTTCAGTTGAGTACTGTAGAGTGACGATTTGCTTCGCAGGTTTGAGTTGCAGACGTTTGCTTGTGTTCAGCTCGTCAATTCCATCGGTGAGGTAACCATGAATGGCAAAATCCCCCGCGGATTTAACATCAAGTTCCAAGCGCTGCTCTAAGGCAATAACACAGCCTTCAGAGGAAAACAGTGGAGCGAGTGAGAGGCTGACAAATTCAATGTCAGAGGGTAGTACGTGGATTTTTTTACTTGTCTGGCGAGTGATAGTTGTTCCATATTCTTCAAAAGACGTTATGCCTTCAATTAGATAATCCCCTTCAGCGGGTGGAACGAAAATATTGCTGTAGACACCATCTTTAGCAATAGCATCGAAATTGACACCCTCATCTTTAAGCGTCAGGCGTGTTTTTATTCCAGCTTCATCAATGATCACTGCGCTGGTTTGGGCACCTGTGATTGGATTCCCTTTGTTTGTCAGTAATGCAGAAACGGGAACTGGTTCACCGACCACAAATTGGTTTGCAGCTATCGCCATGCCAAACGCAATAGGGGATTGGATCGCAACCTGAGCAATAATTACTGTGTTGTAACTTGGGTTTGGAAAATCAACGACGATCTTCCATTCGCCAGGTTCAGGGTTAGTTACTTCAGGCAAAAATAAATAGCTGCCCGGTAGCGGCGGACTTTGTGTGTCACCTGAAAGTATGTTCGCTTGCACATCATTGGATGATGTTGCGACTTGCCCGTTAGGCTTGACTAAGTATACGGTTGCATCATCCAACGGCACGATGATTTCTGCTTTTAGGGCTTCCGCTTTGTCGATGGTAAATAGCATTGTGACTTCGTTATCGTTACTAGTCACTGGTTGAGATAGTGTCGTGCTTGTACTCATCCCAACGGGTATTGCATTACTGGCGATAGCCGGTGTGATGAAGGTACAGAAAAGACTGAACACCATCACTAATTGCTTGATGAATTTCATTGTGGCCACTCCTTAGCGCATTGAAATAATTTGTTGTAGAAAACGTTCAACGTTTTGTCCCGTTTTCATTGTTGAGTGGTTAGCCAATGCGTTACCCAATGCATTGGTATAACTTGGGTTAGCGCTTGCCAAGGTCACAACAACATCATTTTCTTGCGGTACTGTTTGAATGGCTTGGTAACTGACTATGGTGATTGGATGAGCTTGTGGTCCATGCACACTTGGCATTGTGACCGATTGAGTTTGAGTATCGAGGTAGGCCGCAGAACTAAAGCTTCTTAGCGCCTGCCAAGCGGTAACGCCTGCCCAACGCGATCCCCACGGGAATAGGCCAACGATATCGGGATCTTTCTCAATAACACCGTCTTGGTTGAGATCGGCATTTGCCCCAATAGAAAATGTATTTGCAATATTGCCGCGAGTACGCATTTGGATCGCGTTTGATGCTGTATCCGTTGTTAGATCACGGATACCAGGCATTTTAGGACCCGCAAACGGAATATTTGGGAGTTGCATGTACTTGCCAGCGTAATTATTTGGATCGGTACTGACGTTACTGTAGATATCGGCGTAGTGGTCCATTTTTATCACCGACAAATCTGCTGCGACGCTACCAAGGTGAGGTGTGGAGAAAGTAGAA
Source organism: Vibrio sp. 10N.286.49.E11 (assembly GCF_041469505.1). Classification (NCBI taxonomy): domain Bacteria; kingdom Pseudomonadati; phylum Pseudomonadota; class Gammaproteobacteria; order Vibrionales; family Vibrionaceae; genus Vibrio; species Vibrio sp. 10N.286.49.E11. The sequence continues at coordinate 20,053 of NZ_JBFRKQ010000054.1, read as the reverse complement.
AGGGAGGTTATCTCAAAGGAAGGGCTAAGTGCTTTGAGGTTTTGGGTATCTAGCCCGCCTTTACTGTGTGCAATGACGTGAACTTTGTCGGATTTCAACTCATCGAGAAAACCCTGAATTTTGTTGTTCAAGATATTAGCGTTAGTCGCTGTGGTTCCATTTTTGTCAGCAGAGAAACGAGTATAACGAATGCCATAGTCATCAAGTGTAGAAAGCACGCCTGGAGCCGTATCATCATCCCAAGTGTCTGATTGTGCAGCAATGCCATGAGCAAGAATCACAGGAATGGCAACATCAAACTCGATTGAGACCCAATCGACAGACATACACCAGTTGTCTCCCGTATTGCCAGTATCAATATCGACGCGAATCTCATTGTTTTGGCCGAACTTGACATCACTGATATCGACTTGAAGGTTAGTATCCGTCCAACGGTTATCAGCGCCTTGCAGTGTACCTAAAGACTTTCCGTTAAAAGATACGATATCTATTTCTGGAGCAATATTACTGACGTTGGCATTGGAGTCTATGTCGAAGACCGGCAGGCTGATCCTTGCGTTAGAACCGATAACGCCTTTTTGCTGCATATCGCCCAGTTTACTCGGAGCAATTCTCCCGTCACTTTGTAAAACGTTGGGGCTGACGACCATAGGAACAGGTAAAGAGATAAGTAGAGGTCCGCCAGAAGCATAGGTACAACCGGTATCCAGACCAGGACCCGAATTCACAACATAAACGCCGAGTTCTTCTTGCGGTGGGGCTATCCCAGAGCTTTGTGAGCGCATCGAAAAATTACGCAATTCGTATGAATCAGGTATATCTTCGGCACTCGCGAAACTCGGAGAAAGTAACAAAACACTGAGCGTGGCGCTCGGAATGTATAGTTTCATTTGTTTACCTTTGAGTATAGGTTATCCAAGAATTTGGTTGAAGAAAGCTCTATCTGTAGTTGTAAGGTAAAGGCTTGGAGTTTGATGTGAAATTTATTGGGTATAATTTCGGCTTGTTACTCAATTGATAAAACTGCTGCTCTATTTTTTTTCAAAATAGGAAGAGTGCGATCGCAGTTTCTGGATTGCGGAAGTTATGTCCTTATTTTCAAAAGGAGGGGGATAGTGCTCTAATATTGTTAGAACAATCTAAGTTAGTTTATGAAAGAGTAGCTAAGAATAGGAAAATCAAAGTTGGATGTAGGTTTGTTACAGAACTACATAGAGCGCGCTGTTCTGAATGGCTGACTACTAACCTAACTGGCTGTGCAAAGTTAGGTTAGTAGAAATTATGTGGCTGTTAATTCAGATTTGAGAGATAAGGGCTAGTGTTTTTTAGTAAAAATGGTAAAGGTCGCAATAAACTGAGGTTTGTTATTACATCGTTCGCTACATAGTGAAAACAGGCGACATACCGCTGTCTTGTCCACTCATTAGCAACAAGCCAATTAAGACAAGTAAAACACCACCGAATAGCTGTAAATAATGACCTGCGGCTTTTAGTGAAGCACTGTTATTCTTGTTACCTGCTGCCAAATAGCGTTTTACCAAGTTCTTGCCTGTTAGTGTCATTATAGCAATCGTCGAGGTTGTGAAAGCAGTACCAATCGCCATGGCAAAAGCACTGACAACACCCATCCAATATAGGCCAACCATGTTTGCGAAAAGCAGTACCATGATGGCTCCGGTGCACGGTCTTACGCCAATCGTCACTATAATTCCAGCATATTCTCGGAGCGTTGAGGCTTTGTTGATTGCGTCTGCATCGGCTACATGCTGGTGGCCGCACCCACAGTCGGCATGAGAATGATCTGCATGAGTGTTAGCTGCGGCTTGCATTGTGCTAGTAGCGTCGATTATCGGAGAAGGGGCTGATATTGATGAACGAAGTGCCATTGGCGAACGCGCTGAAATTGTCGCAGCTGTGTCTGTTGCGAGTGTAGTGATGGCTTTCACTTTCAGCTTAGGCTTACGCATAGCGGTGTAGATGTTTTTCAAAGCCTTCCAACATATAAGTGCGCCGACGACCGCGACTAAGGCAAAGCTTAATGAAACAAACATATTCGCTTTGTCATTCACTACTCGCATGGAAGCACTAAAGCCCCACAGCAACACGCTTACTAGTAAGATTGCGACCAATGCTTGTAAAAAAGCGGAGACGACCGTAAGCACTAAACTCGCCTTGGCTTTGGTTGGGTGAGTCGCTAAGTAAGTCGACACGATAACTTTGCCGTGCCCAGGCCCCAAAGAATGAAGCATGCCATAGATAAAGCTGAACCCGATAAGGTAACTGCCTGCGCCCCAAGGGTTGGATTTAGCTTCATAGAGCAGGTCTGCAAGTTCTGAATTGACTTCTCTTTGCCATTGAATGCTAGAGATAACTAACGATGGCCACATGGACCACAGTTGATACGCACCAATAGCAATAAGCACTAACGCGCCAGCACCAATGAGGTAGTGATTGATTTTGGATTGATTTTTCTTCATTTAACAAGAACCTATATCTGAAATCTTTCTGTTAATTAGTTGCCATGCTTAATCAGCTAGACGCTGACTTAAAGGCTGAAACGAACCACTGCGACTAAGAAGCGGGAACCGCCGCACAATGAAGCTCAACCGATTGTGTAAACAGTTGGCCTAGCGTGTTATCTGGATCTGCATCGACAGGTAAAGACATTGCATAACTCATTTGCTCTGGCGTCGGGTTAGGCTCGATTAATTCTAAATGGCATTGTCTTGCTAGTTCAGGTGACAATGTCACGTCGCTGTTGGATAGCCACGACATGTCGACAAAGTAACTAGGGTCAAAAATCAATACGCGAAGCGAGTTTCGTGTCACAGGCTTAGGTTTAGAAAGTGGTAGGTCAAATGTTAGAACCATCTTGGCTTTATCACGCTCAAACTTTGCGTTCTCAACCCCCTGATATTTGATGGGCTCTTCACCATCATAAAAGTACGTGAAGTAGTGCTCGTACATCATGTTTTCGATTACAGACGCAGCGAGCTTTTTGAATGTTTCAGTTTCTGTATCGGCAGAGACGTCTTCTCCATCCAACATGTACATCGAGGTCATTGCATCAAAAGACCACTCCATAGAGAGACCGGTGATCATGCCATTCTCTCCCTCAATATGAGTTTTCATCTCTATCCAAGAGTGAGGGTGGGCATATAGATTTGGCGCAAAACACAATAATGCTAGGCCAACAGTCAAGCCCTTGAGAGAGCGAAAGCATGTCGAGAAACGGCTTACATAGCGTGTGGAGAGGCGATTGATGACATCGATTAGAATAAATGGCTGTTTCATGAGAAATGATGGTAATTTAGTGTGATGTTATATCATAACAACTCGATGCGTTGTTCACTTCAAATTATAAGCTTGTTTACATTGAAGCCGACTGCAATTCTTGATTTTCAATCCAACCTATTTTTCCTATAAACATCTTTGATTGGTCCCTAGTTCGACATTATTCAGACTAGTGTGTGACGTTGAATAGTCGATTAAGCTCTCGGTTGTGCGAGGCCTTTTTGTAATGGGTTTGAGCTTGGCTCTTGATAACAGGCATTAACAACGCAAAAAATACCCCCAGTAAAAATACTACCCCCTAGTATATATGGTTATTTGAAAGGTAACTGAGATAGGCTGAAGATGACGGTAAGTTTGGGTGCTTGTGATCTTCGTTATCGATCCAGTAAATCTTATTTTTCACATGATAGTTATTGGCATATGCCAGCAATGGGGCGTATGCTGAACTCCTGATCATCAATAACAGGAAGTTACTATGTTATACGCAGTACCTTGTCGCGACCTTCATGTTGGCAACCACTTTGCTCGTTCCCCACAGATCGCGATTGTCGATGAACAACGACAGATAAAACAGATTGTTCCTTTGATTGACTCCGACACCTCTTGCAATAAAAAGAAGCAATGGATTTCGGTTCTCCGTTCTTACGATGTGAAATCTGTGGTGGTTCGTTATATTGGTAAGAAGATGCTGGCGCACTTGTTCAATAACGATATTCGAGTCTTGGCATTGACAGGTAAGGCAGAAATCGGGGCTTTGGATTTCGACAATCTACGGGAAGTGACCGATCTCGATTATGGTCGCGAGCCGAGAAATAGTGGGTGTGGCAATAAAGCGTGCGGCGAAAACGGGCACAAAAAACAAGCTTCGATTCTAATGGTACAGCCTAATCAGCTAGGTGCTATTCGAGGGTTCCGACAATGACCTTTTTGTTGACGCTATTGGGGTTTGTCGGAGTCGTTACATTGATGGCGATAGGCGTGATTTTTTCGCGCAAGCCAATCAAATGCAGCTGTGGAGGATTGGCGCAGTTAGATATTGAGCGTGAATGCAATTGCAAGGATGTGTGTGAAGGGCAAAGCAAAAAGCTGTATCAGATTACTGAGCCATCAAGCTAAGTATCGAAGTAAGCATCAGAGTTCTCGCTCACTGAGTTAAATAACTTCTGGCTAACACGTTAATTAACTACTTTGAATCACCAACGCGTGACCATTGACTATGCACTTGGCGACTTTAGCTCGTGCACGCTTGATAATGTTGCCGAACGTTTGGCGAGACACCTGCATTTGTTCAGCGGCTTCAAGCTGGCTCAGGCCTTCTTGATCAGCCAAGCGCAAGGCTTCGAGCTCTTCCAATAGCAATTCTTCTTTATGAAGCTCGTCCATAGGAACACCATTGGGCTTAAAACAAGAGTAAGCCGTACGGGTACACAACTGGCGATGTTTTTTTGGTCGAGCCATATCAATCTCTAGCAATCTATGGGTAAAGGTAAGTATGAAGCTTTTCATTCCACACAATCATCGGCGTTGCCAAGTGTGCAGCCAAGGTTTTTTCAACGACAGCGCCATTTGTTTTGAAGCTATTGGCGAGCATGACACTTTAACTAAGCATGAGGCAGTAGCTAAATATAAAACCAGAGCCAAGATTGTACCAACAGATAAAGCTGAGGGCTACGATGGCATCATGCAAGGTGGCATTGTCACTACACTGCATGACAGCGCGATGTTGCATTGTCTATTTCAGAATGATATCAAGGCGATGACGGTGAGTTTAACCTCTCGTTTTCATCATCCGATTTTGATTGGTCAAGAACTGGAAGTTCGTGCCCAGTGGGTGAAAATTAGACGTAATATCTACTTCCTAGAAAGCCAAATTACTCAGTGCGGAAAGTTATGTTCGTCGGCACAAAGTCAGTTTATGTCAGTTTCTAGCTATCAAACTTAAGCTTGGTATAGCGGTGTTGTTTTATCAGTTATAAAAGTCCAACTACGGTTTCATAATCACTGAAAATAACGTGTACGAAGAAGAGATTAACCGCGCCCTGTCGAAGATTCGTGAGTCACGAAAGTGGCGTAAAATCTTGGTCGATTATTTCGCAGATCAGTAATCGAAATTAGAGGCTTATTCAAAAGCTTTTGGACTTTCGCCGTTACAGTTGATCTGAATCTGAGGCCTTGATCTTTTTGAAGTATTTAAATGCACTCCAAACCGCGTAAGCCGCAACCCCTACAATCAATGCCGAGCGAAGGAGAATAGGCGCATCATGCTCAAGTTGACCAACATGAGGAACAATACTGGCAAACAATCGACTGGTAAAAAGCAGCCCCATTACTAACATAATTACTTTATTCATGTGACCTGCCATTCAATTGAGTACGTTGCACAGAACGAGTTTTGGGGCGATTACACGGTTAACACGCCAGACAACGATTCTGCTCGAGATAAAATCATGCGCTTCTCAAACGTAACCGTCAATGCGATATCGGCGTTAAGCCAGTAAGCTAAAATTTCGTTTTTGGAAGGGGGCTATTCTGGTGCTGGAGTTTCGAGTTCGAGACTGTGGGAGGGCTATGACATCTTCCCGTGAAATTGATTTTCCGGATTTAATATTCTGATTTATGATCGCATGCATTCTAGGGGGGACAAATGTCCTCCTTTTTATTTGGAGAGGCGCAATAAAATAGGTGCCACTAAAACAAATAATAAAGGACACATCTATGGACCTATTCGCTCTACTTGATATCAACAATACTTTAGTTAATATCCCAATAGGGGATGGCTACGCAATGAGCTGGATTGAAGCATTCGGCACCGTGTTTGGTTTGTTGTGTATTTGGTTTGCAAGCCAAGAAAAAACCATTAACTACCTGTTCGGATTGCTGAATGTCACCTTATTCGCGGTTATCTTTTTCCAAATTCAGTTATACGGACTGCTACTTCTTCAATTATTCTTCTTCTGTGCCAACATTTACGGTTGGTACGCATGGACACGTCCTAATGAGCAAGGTGAAACGCTAGAAGTTCGTTGGTTGAGCCAAAATAAACTAGTAGCAACGGCCGTAGCGTGTGCGATTTCTATTGCTTTGTTAACTATGTACATCGACCCATTCTTTTTTGCGCTAGCAAACATCGCGGTAGATAGCTTGAATCTATTTGGTGCGGATTTAGCGGAGCCAGTGCTTGAACCGGATGCGTTCCCATTCTGGGATGCCACGATGACCATTCTATCTATTGTTGCTCAAGTTCTTATGACACGTAAGTATGTTGAAAACTGGATACTGTGGATTGTGATTAACATTATCAGCGTTGGTATTTATGCGACGCAGGGTGTGTACGCAATGTCTGTTCAATACGCAATCTTAATGTTTATTGCGGCAAACGGTACTCGTGAGTGGGCACGCACAGCTAAACGAAACAGTGATAAATCGTTAACTCAAGCAACGGCTTCTTAGGAGTGAAGATGGCAAAGCAACCTCATATCTGCGTTGATGAAACGCAAATTGCTCCGTTAGTTATTGTTTGTGGTGAGCCAGATAGAGCGAATCGAATCGCTAACTTGCTTGAACATGCTGAACTGGTCTCTGAAAACCGTGAATATCGAATCTTCACTGGTCAATATCAAGGTAAAGCGATATCGGTTTGCAGCACGGGCATTGGTGCACCTTCAATGATCATTGCGGTAGAAGAGCTTAAGTTTTGTGGTGTGACTCATATTGTCCGAGTAGGGTCTGCAGGCGCAATGCAGTCACATATCGGGCTTGGTGAGCTAATTATTGCAGAGGGCGCGGTTCGTGATGAGGGGGGATCTGCGGCTTACGTTAAACCGTCGTATCCCGCTTATGCAAGCTTCTCCCTGCTCAAAGAGCTAGATGGGTTCTTGCAGCAGCAGTCAACACCTTACTATTTAGGAACAGTGCGCTCACACGATAGCTTTTATACCGATGATGAACAGGCGCTTTGTCAGTACTGGAATGGCAAAAGCATTTTAGGTGCAGACATGGAAACATCCGCGTTGTTTACCGTGGGACGCTTGAGAGGGCTTAATGTCGCTTCTATCTTGAACAATGTTGTCTTGTATGAACAAGATGTAAAAGAGGGCGTTGGGCAATATGTCGATGAGGCTGAGGCAATGATGCAAGGAGAGCGGCTAGCGTCATTAGCGGCACTGGAAGCATTAATTACTCAATAAGAGCCTGAATAAATGCAAGACGAAAGCGATGGGAGACCGTCGCTTTTTTATTGGGTTCTCTCCTGTGGTTTAAGTGGTTACAATCGTTTGAATATAAACAGCAGTAATGCAATGAGAGAGTAAGTATGAAGATTGCACCATACTCAAGCGGACGCTTTAAAAACTACTTAGAACAAAAAAGCTCTGAATTTAGAGATCTCATCTACCAACACCAAGTTAACTCTCGTTACTTCAATCAAAATGATGAAATCCTACGTCAAGGTGAGCAGCTTCAGTATCTTTATGTAGTGCCCGCAGGAAGAGTCTCTATGAGTATTTCCGCGGCTAATGGGCGACGCTTTCAATTGGGCGAAGTGAATTGTGATTACCATATCTTCGGTGAGATGGAGTTTTTCACGCAGACCCCTTGTCAGTGGAACGTAGTGGCTGATGAACACATGCAAGTTGATGTTATTTGTATCCAGAAACTATCAGAAGCGCTACATGAAAATCCGGAGATGATGTTCTTTTTCGCCTCTGCATTAGCGGAAGATTATCAAGACTCTATGGGCATTTACACTAACCGTCTTTTACACTCAATTACCTACAATATTGCGTATGATTTATTGGTTCAAAGCGAGACTAACACTGTGTTAGGCGGTTTCGATAAAGTGAATCAAGAAGCAGAACGATTTGGTACATCGAGCAGAGTGTATCGAAGAGCGGTTAAAGACCTATTAGACAAGGGTTTCATCAGAAAAGGAGATCAAGGGTTAGAAATTGTCGATCAGCGAGCACTGCAAGCTTTTATTGACTCCTACGAATAATAAAAGAGCTTGGCACTTACTAAAATGCCAAGCTCGGTTTTTCAATGTTTACTATTAACTACTCGCATCTATTTATGAGCGACTTTCTCTCAGCAACTAGCAACTAGCCCGTAAGTGTCCGCGCACCATTACCGGCGACTAAGTATTAATCCTTAAGCTTTTGCATACATGAGTGTTCTATAACCACCGATTAAGTTGCGTGCTTTAAAGCCGTTGTTGACGAGTTGGCGATAAGCCACGTTACCACGTAACCCGACTTGGCAGTAGATTACAATCTCTTTGTCTGCTGGGAGCTCACTCATTCGATCACGCAGTTGGTCGACAGGAATGTTGATTGCGCCTTCAATAAAGCCACCATTTTCTAGTTCGCTAGGGTTACGAACATCGAGTAGGAGTTGGTTGTCGCTTAATGTTGCAATCTCATCGAAATGAATAGGTGTCGCGTCACCTTTAATAATATTGTTGGCAACAAATGCGGCTTGGTTAATCACGTCTTTGGCACTCCCGTAAGGTGGTGCATAGGTTAATTCAAGGTGTTGAAGCTGATCAACGGTCATACCTGCACGTTGAGCTACTGCCATAACATCAATGCGTTTATCAACGCCATCTTTACCGACGGCTTGCGCACCTAGTATTTTCCCTGTCTTAGGGGCGAATAACATCTTGAACGAGACAATCTCAGCGCCAGGATAGTAGCTAGCGTGGCTTGCGGTATGCACATAGACTTTTTCATAGTCGACGCCTTCACGCTTCAACTGTTTTTCGTTTTTCCCTGTTGAGGCAACGGCTAGGTCAAAAATCTTACAGATAGCTGTGCCCTGTGTACCTTGATAGATTTCATTGCGTCCGAGCATGTTGTCGGCAGCCATACGACCTTGACGGTTAGCAGGGCCAGCAAGCGGAACTAGAGTTTGTGCACCTGTGACAAAGTCTTTTTCTTCGACCACATCACCCACAGCGTAGATGCTAGGATCGCTAGTCTGCATCATTTCATTGGTGTAGATACCACCTAGTTCGCCAATTTGAAGTCCTGCTTCTTTTGCTAACTTAGTCTCAGGACGCACACCGATAGCCATGATTAAGATATCAGTAGTTAATGACTCGCCATTATTAAGTGTTAATTCCAATTCACCCTCTATGTGTTGGTGCTTCTCGCTCTCGCCTGAATCAAAACTTGCGATGTGTTCGTTAGGTATATATTTCACAGACTCAAGCGCGACGCCGAGTTTTAGGTCGATGCCTTTGTCACGAATCTCCGCATGGGCAAAGCCGGCCATTTCCCGGTCTACTGGCGTCATTACTTGGTCAGCCATCTCAATCAACGAAGTCTTGATCCCAAGCTGATGAAACGCTTCCATCATTTCCAAGCCGATAAAGCCACCGCCAACAACTGTCGCGTGCTCAGGTTTATTCATTTGGATTGTTTCGATGATGCGATCCATATCTGGAATATTGCGTAGTGAATGGGTTAGGGGGTTATCGATTCCTGAGATGGGAGGAACGACGGCACCGGCTCCAGGGCTGAGTAATAAGAAGTCGTAACTCTCGCTGTAGTGATTACCATCAACAAGATTTTTGACTGTAACGGTTTTATTGGTGCGATCAATAGAGGTAACTTCGTTCATCACTCGTGCGTCAACGTTGAAGCGAGCTAAGAAGCTTTCAGGTGTTTGTAACAGAAGCTTGCTTCTATCCTCGATATCGCCACCTATGTGGTATGGCAATCCACAGTTGGCAAAAGAGACGAATGGTCCTCGTTCAAACATTATGATTTCGGCTTCTTCACTAAGACGACGAGCGCGTGCAGCAGCTGAAGCACCTCCAGCTACGCCACCGATGATTACAATTTTAGTCATACGTTTACCTATTACTGTCTCTAAGTTTAACTATACAAATTGCCGAGCATAGAGCTTGTATCTTCTTAATGATCAGTACTGGCTGGTCGCCGGCGATTGAGTAGTTTTCGAAATACCTAGATACTATAAAGATGTAAATTAGCATTGTCTAATATTTATTTTAAAGCTATCACCTCGGGATTGAGCGTTTGGTCCAAGGGCTGTGATTAGACTAAAGCACGCTAGTAAAGGTAATACGCGTTAGCGAGTCGAGTACAGGTTAGCCAAATTAACTGTCATGAGCATAATGAACAGGATCATGGATGTGCTGACTGATTACGTTCTTCAGATCTTGTTCATACAGATCTAGCCAGGCATAACGCTCGCGATACAACTTACGCTTTTGACGTTTTAGAGCTTCAAGATCTTTCCTGTTCGGGTTTGTCGGGAGACGATAGAAATAGTTATCATGCACCTGTCCATCGTGCTCTTCCCACAGACTGTCGTATTTAAGGCTGATGTCTTTGTTTTTCTTACCGTAGCGTAATGAGTTCGAGACATGACCAGACTCTTTTACCGCATAGATATTGTCGATACCCAAGTTAATAGCGAGCAGTCGTAGTGTTTCTACCATGAAGGATTTAGGTCTTAAACCGTAAAAAGCTTTGGTGAATGTGCGGCTAAATCCATTGTCATTGGCGCCACCCTGTATACCGCCGATGTAGATGTTGTTGTCGAAAACAGTAAACGAAATGGTATACATTTTTTCGAGTTGAGAGTTGGTCAATGAAATTGTCAGTTCACCTTCTTTTCTCGCGTTTCTTTCGAAGCTGAGATTAACCAGATAAACGTTGTCATCTATCTCAAGTTTTAAAAGATTGAGCCTTTCGTTATAGATTTGGTGTCTAGCTTCTGTTGCGAAGGTGTTTTCAAACCAGTCGTAGTGTTTGGATAAGATATCGATCTTTTCTTTATTGCTAAAGCCAGTACATAAGTAGGGAGTCACAAATTTAGAAAGGAAGTTGGGTTGCTTGATAAATAATAACTTTCTCTCTTCAGAGTTGAAATTATTACTCATTTTTCGAGTAGCTGAATAATAAAACAGGGCTCGAATAGTAAACTTAACTATCGCTTTGTACTTACCCTTATTTTTATGGGTATTTGCTTCAATCCCCATGCGAACGACATTCATAATCACCTCAAAGAAGAAGGATTGCTCGAACATAGTCGTGTCATGAACCCTTCCAATAATCTCACCAATAACAAGAAAATGATGATAGTGAAAAAGGTGATTTGGGTAAGTATGGATATGTATAGCTATGTAACTCAATCAGTTACTTAGCGTTCAGATTTTGGACAGATGTGTTTGTCGCTTTAGTGGGGAGGGGTATCAATGTTATTTATTAGAGGCGCTTGCTCCTAAATCAAAAATGCCACTACAAATCTGCAGTGGCATTAGAACGATAACAAACTATCACCTTGCTTAAACCTAAACATTAGTTCTTATATAAACTAAAGTTCTAACAGTTTAGCCAGTTCACGCTCTTCGAGAAGCTCTTCAATGCGTTGACGAGTCTTAGGCGTTTCGGCTTGCGCTTTAGTCGACTTGCCTGCTTTTTTGCTTCGGCTCGTTTTCGCTTTTTCCTTAGTCGTCATCGTAATCTTCCTTGTGTTTTTTGTGTTACAGGTTGCACGTCTCTTTTAGTGCCTTGCCCGCTTTAAATGCTGGCGTCTTTGATGGGGCAATCTGAATCTCTTCTCCGGTTCGCGGGTTACGACCAGTGCGAGCAGCTCGAGAGTTAACTTTAAAGCTACCAAATCCAAGGATCGATACGTCATCACCGTTCGCAAGCGAAGTAGAGATACCTTCAACTAGCGCATTTAGTGCTGTGCCTGCTTGGTCTTTTGAGATGTCTGCAGAAGTCGCGATGTGTTCAACTAATTGAGATTTGTTCATAATCTATATTCCTTATTGAGTACGGCTGGCGTCTACCTTTAGCACCTAGCTTATGCGATCTTATCAACAGCAACTGAAATAATGTCAGTGATTGGGTAGAGCTTTGTAAAGTAACCAACAGAATTGACTATAAAAGCATCTGTCGGTTCAATCAATGCAATTCATTGATTATTATTGGTTTATAGACATGTTGCCCAAATTTACGTGAGAAAAGAGCATTAGGGTTGCCCGATCGATTCATAATCCAAATTGAGGCTGTCATCTATCACGTTGACAAACGAAACTGCAAAAACAAAGAAGCCCAGCTTAATTGCTGGGCTTCTTTGTTGTGCAGTCAGAGCGATTTGTTAATTCAGAACTATTTAGTAATAAAAATTTGTTCTGTTTCTAGTGATGTCATCGTGCGAACTTGACGCCAAATGTAGTAGAAAATACCTAACATCATCAGCATGCTTGGGATGGCGATTGCTGGGTAGCTGTAAAGTGTCAGCTTGCCAAGTTCTTCATTAAAGGCAGCGGTGCCAGCAGGGCTAGTCACAATCCAAGTCGCTAGGAAGTAGTTCATAGCTGAAGAAAATGCGAAAGTACTCGCGAATAGGTAGTTGGATGTCATTAGACAACGATCAAACTTTGCTTGGTTACCGAGCTGCTTTAGGCGCTCTTCAATAAGAGAGATATTTAACAGGGCCGGTGTGAAGATAACTTTCTGGATAAACGGGTAGCGGGTGAAGGTAGAGCCAAGAACCGCCAAACCAATTAGACCAGGGATTAATGCTTCTTTTAGTGCTAACCAACGAGTGTCTAGCTCAAAGAAACCAATACCGCCCGTTAATAGCACGCTGACGAAGCCAAGCGCCGCTATGAAGTTGAACTTCTTGTTGCGGATCAACTCCATGCCACCGTAAGCAATAGGGAAGGCTAGTGCGACAAGTAATGCTAAGCCTGTTCCGAGAAGCTCATCTCCACTGAACTTCATTAAAATGAATGAAGGAAGAAAGACGTTAAACACGACTTCGAAAAGAGGACTCGATTTTTTGTTTTCTGTGTTACTCATAATTTCTAAATACATTATGTTATGGATTTATTCTCAGGGATTGTTGTTTACCTTGCCCAAGATGTAAAGCCTTAAGGCGTCATGCTGTGTAACGACATGTGACATCAACGACATCTCTGAGCCTATATAACGCTCAATTTAATACTTTGTGAGGGATGTTTATCTGGCCGACTTGGGGAAATCGAGTGGAAATTTTGGTTTAGTTTATTCAAACCTAATTCAGTTTATTGCGTTGTCGCGTACTCTTACTCACATTCACCGCTCTCAAACGATTGATGAATGTGAAATGAGGGAGAATAGAAAGGAATAGTTATAAGTCCATTATTGGTCGAAAAGTAGGTTAAAGCTTAAAGGGATTTGGTCGGAAATCGCTAATCCACCCACGGTCGCTGAAAGTTTGTTTAGATTCTCTGTAGATATCCCAAAATCAGCGCCATTGACGATGATTGTCGAAGCTGAGCTAACCATGACAAACCCTGAGGATGGAACCACCACAACTGGGAAGTCGATCGTTTTGGTTACGCCGTGTAAAGTAACTTCCGCTGCTACTGTTGTTCTTTTTGGATCACCAGATAGCATCGACGGTTCAACCTTCCCAGAGATCTTCACTTCAGGAAAAGTCATCGATTCAAAGTAGAGTTCATTCAGTCTCTGGTCACGAATAGCGACTCCGGTGCTCACGCTTTTCAAGTCCAATATTATTGAAAACTGACCCTCTTCGGTAAGCCCTCCAGACATAGGTTTGATGGATGCGGGCTCGACAACAAACTGCTTTTTAATGGTCGCGAATGTGATGTTCGATAACTTCGGATCTAATGTGTAGCCCGACTCCGCGAAAGATTGAGCGGAGATAACGGTGCATAGGAGGCCGAATGTAGAGATTAGTTTTTTCATAAGTTGTCACCAGATTGATGAATTCACAGGTTTACGTTCTTGAGTCGTACGTTTTTAAAATGACTTTTTGGAAAGAGTGATTGAGAGAAGCTTAGTTCAGCATTCGAAAAATTACCGCAGGAAAAGAAGAGCGTCGCTGTATTACTGGAATCATGATCGACGAAGTGACTTGTTTATTTTTGGTTATGTTATAACGTAACCAAAAGCACTCTTGCCAAGAATAATTATTCTGTTGGTAAAAGGGAAGCGATGAGCATGTATCAAGGAGACGACGTAATGAATGCCGTGTTAACCAAGCCTTTGGCTACCAATAGCAGCCAGCCACTCAACATTAGTTCAGCTGTGAGTATTCAGGATAAGGCAAATCACAAGCCAAGCTCGAGTGCTTCTGAGCAGCCAACGGTATTAGCGGATATCTACCAAAGTGATATTAATATAGCGGTATGGCAGCGACAGTTTGATGAAGGCTTAACGACGGCAATTAGTGAATTTATCGCCTTTAATCCAAACTTTAGTAAGTCTGTTAGCGTGTCACCTGAAAATGCTTTCGATAAGTTGGAATTTGCCACCGATGGCACCGCCTCTAAAGCGCTGTTAGAAAACATGGCAGAGCTGGTGGATATGTTCTGTTGTTTGTTTGAGCTTGAAGAAGTCGGGTTACGTTTAGCCGTTCTGAATAAAGCGATGTGCCCACGTTTCCATTTTGATCAAGTGCCTTGCCGCTTGGTGACAACTTATCATGGTGTTGCGACTCAATGGTTGCCAAACGACTTAGTCGACCGTTCTAAGCTAGGGCTAGGGGCTAACGGAAAGCCTGATTCTGTTTCAGGCCTGTACAACGACGAATCTGACATCCAGAAAATGGCCAGTGGTGATGTTGCGTTATTAAAAGGGGAGCGTTGGAGTGGCAATGAGAATAGAGGCCTTGTTCACCGTTCACCAGTCACTTCATCTGACGAAACACGATTGCTGTTAACGTTGGACTTTGGTTGATCAACTTTTGACTATTTAGTTCGCAACCTGTTTCTATTCAGACGTTCAACTCATTTAAATACCTTCCTAATGAGCTAACGGCATGGCGCGATCTGTGCTGTTATTATTCTCAAACAGAGACACTCATCAGCTGACCATGTTTAGCACATTAATTCAAAATTTAGAGTTTACCATTCTCTAAATCAATGGGTTACGATGCGTGCACTTACTCACATATATCAATATTTTAGTTCCTCATCGGTTTCTTAATTTATTTTAAAGCGTAAAATATATCCCGCTTGCAAACCGCTTTGGCAATCAATTTGTTCGCCACGGTTTATTACTTCCAAATTATAGGTTTCCTATGTTCAAGAAACTCTCGCTTAAAAATAAGCTGGCGATTTCAGCCAGTATGGCCATTATCCTGGGGGGGATTTTGGTCGAGGCATTGTCTTTTCGTGCTTCACTGCAAAGGTTGGATATTGAAGTTGAACAGCGCTTAGAGGGCGCATCGGCTTCGTACAATCAATATGTATCGGATTGGATCTTATCCAAAGAGCGTGCGCTTACTTCTCTTTCGAAAGAATCCAAACAAGAAAGCTTGGTGACTCACCTAAAACAGGTTCGTGATTCAGCCTCTTTTGATAATGTCTTCTTGGCGTTTCCAGACGGTTCGCAAAAGAACGCAAACGGAGTGGTATTGCCGCCGGGCAATGATGACCCACGTCTATGGGGTTGGTACACCAACGCGGTAGCAAACCCTAGTAAGGTGTTCATGGATAATCCAACGGTTGCAGCTGCAACTGGGGCGAATGTTGTGTCGCTGGGTACTGCCATGCAATTACATGGTCAACAGGTTGTGTTAGGCGCGGATGTTGAAATTACCGACATTCTTAATAGCCTAGAGCAAGTGATTCTTCCGGGTGAAGGTTACATGTTCATCGCGACCAATAAAGGCACGGTTTATACGCACCCTGACACCAAGTTACTGAACAAAAATATCAGCTCACTTGGGTTAGATTTTGCGGACGTACAAAAGGCGCTGACTAGCGGTAAAGACACTTCTATCGAGTTGAATGGCAGCGACTATGTTCTGTACGCACGTGCGATTGATGGAACGAGCCTGATTACTGTGAGCGTTGTTAACCATGACTCTCTGGTTGCGCCACTATTTGATGCAGTGATTGGTCAAGTGTTGGTGACGCTACTTGTGGTGATCGTATGTACCATACTGTTTAACCTGTTGTGTACGATTCTATTCCGCCCGTTGAACCACGTTTCTCAAGCACTGGCGCAAATCGCGAATGGTAGTGGTGATTTAACTCAACGCATTCATGTTGAAAACCAAGATGAAGTGGGCGAGTTGGCTCATAACTTCAATACCTTTGTTGGAAGCTTACAGCAGTTGATTGGCCATATCCGTGGGCAGTCAGAACAGCTAAACAGCCAGTCAGAGCAAAGTGCTCAGCGTGCGAACCGTTCGGTGGATGAGCTTAATCATCAGCAGCAAGAAATCACTATGGTCGCGACGGCCGTAACTGAAATGGCGAGCGCCACGCAAGAGATAGCATCGCATGCCGAGCAAACAGCAAAAGCGGCGCAAGATTCAGCGACAAGCACTAACAGTGGTCACGCTCTGGTTGTGGATACCAAAGGTTCAATCAATAACCTAGCCAATGAAGTTAATGAAGCGGGTAGTGTGATTAGCGAACTTAACAAGCATGCTCAAGAGATCTCGACTGTACTCGCAACGATTCAAGGCATTGCAGAGCAAACCAACTTACTTGCTTTGAATGCTGCGATTGAAGCGGCTCGTGCTGGTGAACAAGGTCGTGGATTTGCTGTGGTAGCGGATGAAGTACGTGTGCTTTCACAGCGTACCCACTCTTCAACGGAAGAGATCAAATCAACAATTGATATCCTGCAGCGTACAACGGCGCAAGCGGTTGAGCTGATGGAGAGCAGTTCTAAGTTGGCAATACATTCAGTAGAAGATGCCGATCGAGCTTCGCATGCGCTTGAAGAGATCAATACTGCAGTTGCTTTGATCAGCGATATGGCGACTCAAATCGCGACGGCTGCTGAAGAGCAAACACATGTGACGGGTGAAATTACCCAGAACGTGACGACCATTAAAGATGTTACCGACCACTTAGTTGTGGGCGCACAGGACAGCTTAACTGAGTCGAACGAACTTAAGAGCCAAGCCGCTGGCTTAAGTGACAAAGTGGCGACTTTTAAGCTTGCTTAACTGGTTCGCTCACTGATGCCTGATCAGTGAGTGCACGTTAAGCAATAAGCCAAAGCGACGTAGATTACGTCGCTTTTTTTGTGTCTGTGAACAATCGAATTCTTTACTAATCCGCTTCTGAAAATTCTCTAAGCGCACTCATTGCGGCTTCAGCTTTGTCTTTCTGAACGAAGATATGGTCGTGATAAAAGCCAGCAATCACGTTGGCGCTAATGCCGTAAGAACCAAGCTTGGTGGCAAAGGCTGCTGTTAATCCAACCGCTTCAAGACTGGAATGTACCGACAATGTAATCAGGCTAAACACACCATCGAAGTTTAGCTGAGCTTTGGTCGCAACGTCTTCTTCCAGAACCAGCGTTAAACCTTCTTTCTCACGAAAAGTTGAGATTGGATTGAGCTGAACATAGTCTGTTAACGCTCCGTCGACAGTACAGAAAACATAGTTGCCTTCAATGAGTTCTGGTGACATGGACTTTAACAAAATGTCTAAATCGGTAATGGCAGTCATAGTCAGTTTCCCTGCGTTAATAAGCTAATTGATGATGTATGCAGTCACGATAGAAGCAACTGACAGTTAAGTAAAATTAATGATTTTAATTCTGCATCAGTTTTACTAATGGCAAGTTTTCCTCCTTAGTGATGGCATCGTACTTCTACCAACTTGTCGATTGTTCCATCTCGTCAGATAAATGGTCGATAAAGGCTCTTAACAGCGGTGTGACTTGTTTACGCGTTCCATAAATAGCATGAACACCGAGCGTTTTAGGTTGCCATTCAGAAAGCAGTGGCACTAATAGACCATCACGCATCAAGGTTTCCACTGAAGGGAAGGGCAGTAAACAGATACCGTTGCCTTTGAGTGTGGCAGAAAGCAGAACCTCTGAGGTGTTTGCACTGATATTCCCTTTAATCGGAACCGATTCGAGCCCATTGGGGCCATTGAACGTCCAAGCGGTTTTGCCAAAGTAACTGAACGATAAACAGTTGTGGTGCGCTAGATCTTGGGCTTCTGTGGGTGTGCCTTTCTCTTTTAGATATTGAGGCGATGCGCAAATCACGGAGCGGCATTCACCGATCTGCTTCGCGACAATATTGGGCGTCAGTTCGTTGGTTATGCGAATGGCCAAATCGATGCGTGACTCAACCAGGTTGACGGTCTGATCAGTCGAGATAATGTCGATAGAAACCTCTGGCCATTTGGCGATGAAGCGACTAATTGATTCCATCAAGAAGCTATCGACAATCGAGTAGCTCGCAGTAATACGCAGCTGACCTTTTAAATGCTCTCGGTTTTGGTTTCTGATCCCAGCTAGGGATGTTTCCAGTGCCAAAAGTTCTCTGGCGACCTCAAGTGTTTCTTTACCTGCGCTGGTTAAACTCAAGCTTCGTGTTGTTCTGTGAAGCAAGCGTGTGTCCATCCATGTTTCTAACTCACCCAAATAACGAGTGACCTTGGTTCGTGAGAGATCAAGGTGCTCTGCCGCTGCGCTCAAACTGCCACGTTCCACTATGGTGACAAAGACATTCATTGCTTCGAGTTTATCCATTGTTTTATTGCCTAGAGAATTAAACCGACCTCAGTATATGTCCGAAAACTGCAATAGTTAAAGTCAATTTGATATCTATTTCATCTAAAAACAATCAAATAAGATATTTGGACATTCAACGAGTTGGCAGGTGTTCAACTCCAAGTATCGGAATAAAGCCATGAATACGTTATCCAAAAACCTGTTATTAAAAAGCATGCTTTTAGGAACCATAAGCCTAGGAACCGTGCTGGCATCAAGTGTTGCTTTAGCTGTGGATCTGAACATCACTCACTATAACCCCGGTGAGAACGCGATATTCCCTGCAAGCTCGGTATTGGTTTCGGGTGAGAAAGAAGTGATTCTATTTGACGCACAATTCAGTGTCGCAGACGGACAAAATTTGGTGGAGCAAATCAAAGCCACAGGCAAAAAATTATCGATGGTTTACATCAGCAGCGGCGACCCAGATTACTACTTTGGTTTGGAACCGATAGTTTCGGCATTTCCTAACGTTAAAGTCGTTGCCAGTGAAGCCGTTGTCGCGCATATCAAACGCACCAAAGATGCAAAGCTTGAATACTGGGGGCCTATATTAGAAGGCAACGCGCCCTCTAAGGTGATTGTTCCAATGGTGATGAACGACACAACATTAAGCATCGAAGGTGAAACCATCGAAGTGAAAGAGATAAATACACACCAAGCTTACCTATGGGTTCCGTCTGAAAAAACGGTGTTTGGTGGCGTGTCGGTGTATAGCGGTGTGCATGTATGGATGGCAGATACTGCATCGAAAGAGATTCGTAGCCAGTGGTCACAATCGTTGGAGCGTATGAAAGCACTAGAGCCAGAGGTTGTAATTCCGGGTCACTATTTAGGTGAAATGCCAACAGGAATAAATGCAGTTCACTTCACGAAGGATTATGTGGCTGATATTGAAAAAGCGTTGGCGAGCAAAAGTAATCCAACATCGGTCGAGATCAGTGATTACATGAAGAAAGCCTACCCGAAATTTGAGGCTACGGAAGGCGATTTAGAACTTGGCGCGAAAGTGCTAAGCGGCGAAATGGCTTGGCACTAGAGTTGATTATCTCGGTTGTGTCCCAGAACAGTCTGAAGATTGTATGCTAGATTTATTGGTGATACACAACTGGAGATATCGATGATCTGGCTTTCAGTGAAAGTACTACAGATTGGATTTGTCTATGGATACAGGAAGTATCAAAAAACGAAAAGAGCTCCAGCTTAGGAGCTCTTTTTTTGTTGTGCGCCGAGCA